>WLMW01000035.1 GCA_009700025.1 Actinomycetota bacterium | reverse complement strand
GGTTCTGTGCGACCTTCTATTGCAAAAGTGACATTCGCACCACTAGATCGGCCAATCCAATTGCGTTGCATCATTAATACTTTTTCAGGCCATTTACCCTCTAGTTGGGCCATATCATCGAGCAAGCGGTCGGCATAGTCGGTAATTTTGAAATACCACTGATTCAATTTCTTCTTTGTAACTGCGGTATCGCAACGTTCGCATAATCCAGCAACTACCTGTTCGTTAGCTAAAACTGTTTGGCAACTCGGACACCAGTTAACGGCTGAATCTTTGCGGTAGGCAAGACCTCGTTCGTGTAATTGTAAGAAAAGCCATTGGTTCCATTTGTAATATTCAGGATCGCATGTGTTAAATACTCGGTCCCAATCGAACGAGCAAGCAAAACGTCGCATCGAAGCTTTTTGTACTGCGATATTTTCATATGTCCAAATTTTTGGATCTTCGTTGCGTTTAATTGCGGCATTTTCAGCAGGTAAACCAAATGCATCCCAACCAATGGGGTGCATAACGTTGAAGCCTTTTTGAATCCAATAGCGAGCAATTACATCGCCAAGTGCATATGCCTCGGCATGACCCATGTGCAAATCACCCGACGGATAAGGAAACATATCCAAAACATATTTTTTAGGGCGGGTGTCATCTTCGCGACCCGATTTAAATGGTTGAATACGATCCCAAACTGGCAGCCATTTTTCTTGCACGTAGGCGAAGTCATATGCCGCGTGCGACTCGTTTGTGCTGTCGGTATTCATACGTGGAGCTGAGGGGATTTGAACCCCTGACCCCCTGCATGCCATGCAGGTGCGCTACCAGCTGCGCTACAGCCCCAATTGCTTAGGAAGAGGGCAACCTTACCGCATCATTTACGGAGTAGTCGCTCCGCTTTCTTCACCATAGACAGGCTCTGGAATTGACCCGGCATTATGTTCTATCAAATTCCATTGACGGGGATTGCGTTCGAGAATTGACCATGAAGCATTCGAAAGGCCGCCAATTACACCCCAATGCGAAAGTGGAAGTTGCAAAAGCTGTCCGAGAATACAACGCGCAGTTCCACCATGAGTTGCAACTACTAACAGTTGATCACTTTTTCCGTCAAGAACTTCATTAATCACTCCTACTGCACGGGCCGCAACTTCACTACGCTTTTCACCAGTAGTACCTGCACGATTATCATCACCATCTATCCAACGAATAAAATTTTGAAAGTCTTCTGCGCGATTTTCTGCACCGGTTTTTCCTTCCCACAATCCGCCATTTGTTTCACGCAAATTTTCATATGGTGTAACGGCTAAGCCTAATAAATCTGCGAGAGCTTGAGCGGTTTCTCGGGCACGTCCCAGATCACTAGAAATAATCGAAGTGGGATTCATCCCAGCTAAAATCTTTGCTGCATGCTGAGCTTGGTAACGACCCACATCATTTAGAGGAATATCTGAGTGACCTTGGAATCTATTGACCATGTTCCAATCGGTTTGACCATGGCGCCATAAAAGTACGCGATTACCTGCCATTGATTGCGGCATCTTTCACGGCTTGTAGATCAATAATTGGGCAGTCATTCCATAAGCGATCAAGCATGTAATACTTTCGAAGTTCTGTGCTTTGAATATGCACGACCAAGTCAGAGTAATCAAGCAATATCCACTCTGCACCTTTTTCGCGACGAGCAGGTTTTTCACCGATTGCTATGAGAGCGCGTTCAACTTCATCGGCAATTGCATCGACTTGAGCAACATTTTGACCAGTTGCAATCAAGAAGACTTCGCTGAGAACCAGCTGATCCGATAAATCAATAGCTACCAAATCGGTTCCAATTTTTTCAATCACAGCGCTGGCTGCAACTTCGGTGATTTCTAGGGTGCGTGCGCTAATTGTCATAGAGCTTATTCTCGCGTATAAAATCACTGACGATTTCCGGTAGATCTGCGCTTAAACCCGCTCGTATTGCACTAGCTGATACTTCAATGGCCGAGATATCAATGCCGTGAGGGGGGAATCCTGGGCGATTGATGCAGATTATGGAGACTAGTGTGTGAAGTTCATCGGCTCTGTGCCACTGATCAATCTTTGCGTATGCATCGGCGCCCAAAATCAAGAAGACTTCATCCCCTGGGTAGTTACTCCGTACCGCCTCAACGGTATCGATGGCATAGCTTGGGCCTTCACGAAGGATCTCAATCGGATTGACATCAACGTGGTTAGAAATGCCCTCGGGTAAAGTTGAAATCGCTAGTTGGCACATCGTCCGTCGCGCAGCGCCCGATGCAATGGGGCTACTTTCTCGGAGTAAGGGCTGACCAGCGGGCACGACAATTAAGTGATCAATAATTTTCTTTTCAATGAGTTGGCTAATTACCTTTAGGTGACCATTATGAATCGGGTCAAAAGTGCCGCCATAAATTCCAATTCGGGACAAATTAGTCCCGGTCTAAGCGAAGCGCTAAATATAAAAAGATTGAGAGAATTCCAAAAGTAACAAGGCCGTATGCGACGGCTGGCATTGGAAGTTCTCGTAGAGTTTCTGCTGCACGATTAGTCATGGGCAAAATCCTACCCCCTGCCTGCGAGTAATTCTTTAAATCGTGCCTCATCAATCACGCTGACCCCAAGTTCCTGCGCTTTGGCTAATTTTGAGCCGGGATCAGCGCCAGCTAAAACATAATCTGTCTTCTTGGATACTGCCGAAGCCGGCTTACCGCCGTGGGCGATTATGGTTTCTGAAATTGAGTCACGCGTAAAACTTTCCAGGCCTCCAGTGACGACAAAAGTTAATCCCGCCAGGGTTTGTGGAAGCTGTACAACTTCACCTTGGTGCATGCGCACTCCAGCGGCCGCCCATTTAGTGATAATGCCTTGATGCCAATCAATGCTAAACCACTCAATAATAGTTTCGGCAATTGTTGCGCCAACACCATCTATTTCGGCAAGTTCGCTGGCCGTGGACTGCGAAATTCTTTCAATCGAAGCACAATGTGTTGCTAGTGCTTGCGCCGCAGTCGGACCCACATGGCGAATAGATAAAGCAACCAAAATTCGCCACAACGGGGCTTGCTTTGCACTTTCTAAGGCGACCAGCAACTTCTCCCCATTGAGACCAGGTGTTCCATCTTTTTTTGTAAAAAATTCACTTGTTGCTAATTTCTCTACATTCAGATCAAACAAATCTGCTTCATCTATAATTATCCCAGCGCTTAACAGTGCAGCTGCTGCTTCATAACCCAAAACATCAATGTCTAGCGCTGCACGAGAGCCGATGTAATAGATTCGCTCGCGGAGTTGAGCTGGACAGCTACGAGAGTTTGGACAGCGAATATCAACATCGCCCTCGCTCATGGCACGAAGCTCCGAACCGCATTCAGGGCAGTGAGTGGGCATAACAAATTCTTTTTCTTTGCCTGTTCGCCGTTCAATGACTGGACCTAAGACCTCAGGAATTACATCACCGGCTTTTCGAATTGTCACGATGTCACCAATTAAAACGCCTTTACGCACTATCTCAGAGGCGTTGTGCAGTGTCGCATTTGTAACTGTTGACCCGGCAACTTTAACTGGCTCCATAAATGCAAATGGCGTTACTCGACCAGTTCGACCAATACTCACTTTGATGTCAAGCAGTTTTGTAATGACTTCCTCCGGCGGATACTTGAAAGCTATTGCCCATTTAGGTGCTCTAGAAGTAAACCCAAGAACCTTCTGCTGGGCTAAGGAATCCACTTTTATGACAATGCCATCAATCTCATGTTCTACATCGTGGCGGTGCTGCTTGTAGTACTCAATAAATTTTTCTACATCTTTGCGCGTCGAAAACGTCTTAAATTGCTCACTAGTCGGAAGTCCCAAACTCTTCAAAATCGAGTAGGCATGACTCTGTGAATCAAAAGTTATACCTTCATGCGCCCCAACACCATGCACAACTACAGATAACGGACGTGAAGCAGTGACCCGAGGATCCTTTTGCCGAAGTGAGCCTGCAGCAGCATTTCGTGGGTTGGCAAAAAGTGCTTTGCCTGCCTCTTCTAATCCGTCATTGAGTTCATTAAAAGCAGCTAGTGGGAAAAATACTTCTCCGCGAATCTCAATTAGTGACGGAAGATCTTTACCTGCAAGAACATGGGGAAGATTCTTAATTGTTTTAACATTGAGGGTGACATCTTCACCTGTGACACCATTTCCACGGGTCAAACCGCGAACTAATTGAGAATTTTCATACGTTAGATTAATTGCCAAACCATCGACTTTTAGTTCGCATAAATACGTTGGCTGCCCAACTTCTTTTTCAACGCGGTCAAACCACGCTGCTAACTCTTCTAGATCAAAGACATTATCTAAACTCATCATTTTTTCAATGTGGTCATACTGAGTAAACGAAGTAGCAAACCCACCACCAATTCCCAGGGTTGGTGAATCGGCTTCACGCAGCTCGGGATATTTAGTTTCTAAAGCGTTGAGTTCTTTCAGCAGTTCATCAAATTCAAAATCTTTGAGTGTCGGTGCATCTAAAACATAATATTTAAACTGATGGTCACGAATTTCATTACTGAGTTCGCTAATACGTTGACGGGCTTGCTTTGTCATTACGCCGTCTCACAAATTGTGGCAGAGCCTACGACGCGATCACCATCGTAAATCACCATAGCTTGACCAGTTGCAAGTCCCAGCAGAGGAGCATCTAATGTGGCAACAAGCAGACTGTCATCCACAAAGTACGTGCACTCTAATGCAGCACCGTGCGCACGAATCTGCACAAAACCACGTTGAGGTACATCTGATGCAGGTGGGCCACACCAAACAGGGCGTTCTCCACGCATAGATGTGATTGCTAAATCTTCGCGCGCGCCAACAACAACAGTATTAGTAATGGGTTCAATTTTTAGGACAAAACGGGGAGAGCCATCAGCAGTTGGAACTGTAAGTCCTAATCCTTTTCGTTGACCAATCGTGTAGGTATAAGCGCCTTTATGCTCGCCAATCTTTGTTCCAGACTGATCAACTATGGGACCAACATCACTTCCTAAGCGATCACGTAACCAACCTGCGTTATCACCTGATGGAACAAAGCAAATGTCGTGACTATCAGGTTTTTGAGCAACGGCTAATCCCCGTGATTCGGCTTCGGCTCGAATATCAACTTTAGTTGTATCCCCCAACGGAAAAATAGCACCATCAATTTGCTCGCGGGTTAAAACTGATAAGACATACGACTGATCTTTTGAGTGATCAACGGCACGATGCAGAGTTTTTCCATGTGGACCAATTTGAGTTCGTGCATAGTGGCCTGTGACAACTCCATCAAAGCCCATTGCACGCGCACGATCTAAAACAGCAGCAAACTTAATTTTTTCGTTACAACGCAAGCACGGATTCGGTGTTCGCCCAGCCGCATATTCAGCCAAGAAATCTTCCACCACTCCATCGTGAAACTCTTCGGCCATATCCCAAATATAAAATGGGATACCAATAACATCGGCGGCCCGACGTGCATCGTGCGAGTCCTCAATCGTGCAACAACCACGAGCCCCAGAACGATATTTTTGTGGATTGGCAGATAAAGCCAAGTGAACGCCGATAACTTCGTGGCCAGCTTCAACGGCGCGGGCAGCAGCCACTGCTGAATCAACACCGCCACTCATTGCTGCAATAACTTTCATACGCTGTTAGCCGCCCTTCCCCGCGCAATTACATCGGGCAGAACTGACAAAATAAAATCACAGTCGGATTGCGTACTTGCCGCCCCAAAGGAAAAGCGAAGTGAGGATTGCGCAGTTATCGTCGTATGCCCCATGGCTAACAAAACATGGCTGGCTTCGTGGACACCTGCACTACACGCTGAACCCGTTGAGCATGAAACTCCAGCGTTATCCATGAGCAATAAAAGAGTGTCACTTTGTGTTCGTGGAAAGGTCACATTCACTATCCCTGGTAAACGATTAGCTTCAATTCCATTAACTATGGCATCCGGCAACACATTTTTTACTCCCGAAATGAATCGATCACGTAAATGAACAATTTCATCACGTCGATACACTTCACTTTTTGTAGCGGCGGCGAATGCAACAATACTAGGTGCATTCAGCGTTCCGCTTCGAATCTCTCTTTCCTGTCCACCGCCATGTAGGAGTGATGGAATTTCGAGCGTTCGTCGCAAAATTAATGCGCCGATCCCCAGTGGGCCACCAATTTTATGTGCACTGAGAGTTAAGGCAGTTACTCCTAAATCTGAAAAAGACAGTTCGATTTTTTTAAAACTTTGTACCGCATCCGTATGAACTGGTATTTCGCCTGCAATATTTACAACTTCTGCTACAGGTTGAACAACCCCAGTCTCATTATTTGCATGCATTACAGATATGACGGCAATCTCAGTGCTACGTTCTGAAACTAATTTCGTTAAAAAATCTAAATCGATTACTCCCTTTTGGGTAACGGGAATTTCAATTACTTCCGCACCTTCGTGAGTTGAGAGCCAATGTGCCGGATCCAAAATTGCGTGATGCTCAATTGCCGAAATTACAACAACATTTTTGCCAACTGCTCGACCCGCCCAATAAAGACCTTTCAACGCAATGTTATTAGCTTCCGTCCCAGATGCAGTAAAAATCACTTCAGTAGGAAGGCAGCCAACTTCTTTTGCGATTGTCTCGCGTGCATCCTCTAAGGTTTTGCGAGTTGCCCGACCATGAGAATGAAGACTCGATGGATTTCCAAGTTCACTCAATTGATTGACCATAGCCTTCATCGCCGCTTCAACCATTGGCGTGGTGGCCGCATGGTCTACATATATCGATGACATGGGAGCAATCTTAGGACTTACGTGCGTTAACGCCCTCCGTGGCCGCTGGTAACACTGAAAATAGATCCCCAATGACACCAAAATCAGCGAGTTCAAAAATCGGAGCCTCTGTGTCTTTGTTGATGACAATGATTGCTTTGCTTGTCTGCATTCCGGCGCGGTGCTGAATCGCACCAGATATGCCACAGGCGACATAGAGCTGCGGACTGACAGTCTTGCCCGTTTGGCCCACTTGATGTGAATGCGGATACCAGCCCGCATCAGTTGCAGCCCGCGATGCGCCAACAGCAGCGCCTAATGAATCGGCAAAAGCTTCCACTGCTACAAAGTCTCCATTGGTTCCACGTCCACCTGACACGACAATATTTGCTTCCGTCAATTCAGGTCGACCACCTTTTACAGGTGCTTGCGATGATTTAACTGTTGCCTTTTTGGCTGACGCCGAAATCGTCAATGCAATATTTTCAATCGTTGCTGAGGACAGAGTCAGATCAGGAGTGATGCAGTTTGGCCGAAGTGTAACTATTGAGGTGCCCTGACTAACTTTAGAATGAACAGTTGCCGAGCCGCCAAAAATAACTTGAGTTGCAGTTAAATTGGAATCAATATCTACTGCATCTGTGATAACTCCAGAATTCGTTTTAACTGCCACATTTGCTGCGATTTCTTTTCCAAATGCGTTTGAAGCAACTAATAATGCCACTGGGGATTTTTGAGAAATCAACTGTGTAATTGCATCTGCGCAAGCGCTGACTCCATAATCTTGAAAATCAGAGTTTTCAACAACGATAATTGATGTAATTGGACCATTAGTTAAAGTCTTGGCACGAGCTGCACCTTGACCAATAGGTGCCAAAACGATTGCCGCCACGTCACCAATTCGAGCTGCTGCTGTAGCCAGTTCAAATGTTACTTTTGTGGCTTTACCTTCAAAGAAATCGGCGAGAATAAAAACCGTACTCATATCAATTTACTTTCTGCGAGAAAGTCAACAAGTTGAGCTCCGCCAGTTCCATCATCAGTTATTTTGATACCAGCTGCACGGGGTGGGCGAAGTTGGCTATCAATAACTTGCGACCAGGCACTCTGTGCTTTTACTCCGATTGCAACTAAGTCTTTCGTTTCAATGTTTCTCTTCTTAGCGGCCATGATTCCTTTAAAGGACGGATATCGTGGCTCATTAATCTTTTCAACGACACTAATCAGTGCAGGAAAGCTAGCCTCAATTAAGTCAACACCAGCTTCTGTAACTCTAGAGATTGACACATAAGAAAGTGAAGGATCAACGGTGACGCTTCCAGCAAAGGTTAACTGTGGCCAATCAAGTCGAGCACTGATCATGGCAGGAACAACACTCATGCGTGCATCCGTAGATTCAGTTCCACAAATCACTAAATCAAAACCTTCAGTACTAATTACCTTGGCCAAAACCTCGGAAGTTAATAAGGCATCTGCGCCAGCGAGCGCTGCATCTGTTATCAAAATTGCTGCATTTGCTCCCATAGACAGAGCTTTGCGAACTGCATCTGTTGCCCGAGCAGGACCCATTGAAATCACAGTGACGCTGTTTGGGCCACCTTCATCATTGCCACCGTGTGCTTCTACAATTCTTAACGCCTCTTCAACTGCATACTCATCCAAGTCATTTAAAACTGCATCGACATTTTCGCGATCCAAGGTGCCATTAACCATCTTCTTTTCGGCCCAAGAATCTGGAACCTGTTTGATGCAGACTGCTATCTTCATACCTTTATGTTACTGGCCGGTAATAGCAATTACCAATGTTGGCACGCGCGTAGGGCAGTATTGCGCATGTGCTTCCTGCAGACCCTCGAACCCTTGGCGCAACCGTTACCGAAGGTGGCACAAACTTTGCTATCTGGTCTAACGGTGCTGATGCGGTCGAACTCTGCCTATTTAATGAGATTAACGGCAAGCTAGTAGAAACCCGCTTTGCAATGTCACACCGCAATGGGCCAATCTGGCATGGCTACTTAGCGGGAGTTCGACCTGGCCAGCGCTACGGATATCGGATTTACGGACCATGGGCGCCAGAACATGGAGTTCGATTTAATGCAGCAAAACTATTAATTGACCCGTACACACATCAAATTGCCGGTGAGCTTTCTTATGTTCCTGAGATTTATGGCCATGTAGCCGAAGACGGCACAGGTTCCGGAGAATTAAATCTTCGTGATGATCGCGATAGCGCAATGTATGTACCGCATTCAGTGGTAACTGATTTTCCTGTCCGAAATATTGAGCGGCCGTTAATTTCATGGTCGCAGATGATTATCTATGAAGCTCATGTACAAGGTCTGACCGCAAAGAACACAGAAATACCCGAGAATGAACGCGGAACTTATAAAGCGTTGGGCCATCCCAGCACGATTGCACATTTGAAATCGCTCGGAATCACGGCGATTGAACTTTTGCCAATCGCGGCATCTTTGACAGAACCTGCAATTCATAATCGTGGCAGGAGAAACTATTGGGGCTATAACTCCATTGCGTTTAGTGCGCCTAATCCAATGTACGCGTCGACTTCTGATCCAATCAGCGAACTTCAGTGGGCAGTTGATCAGCTTCATGGTGCCGGGATTGAAGTTATTTTAGATGTGGTTTACAACCACACTGCCGAAGGTGGAGTAGGTGGACCAACCTTGTCGTATAAAGGAATTGATAACAAAGCGTATTACCGGCACGACGGTAATGGAAACTATATCGATGTCACTGGGTGCGGCAACACGTTTGCTGCGAGTAATCCACACTCAGTTCGCCAAATAGTTGATTCCCTTCGATGGTGGATTGAAGTTATTGGTGTAGATGGTTTCCGTTTTGATTTAACTACTGCGCTTTATACAAGCGAAAGTGCATTCAACTCATCCTTGATGTCTGCGATTGAATCTGATTCTGTTCTGCGAAACTTCAAAATGATTGCAGAGCCTTGGGATGTTACCCGGTATTCGTTGGGTGATTTCCCGCATCCTTGGCGTGAATGGAATGACGTTTATCGCGATTCGGTCCGCCAGTTTTGGTTGGGCGATCTTGAAAGAGGTTTTGGTGATGGAGTCTCCGATATCGCAAACAGCATTAGCGGTTCAAGTTCTATTTTTTATTATCGTGGACCTACTTCTTCCATCAACTTTATTGCTGCCCATGATGGCTTCACTTTGCATGACATGGTTACGTATAAGGAGAAAAATAATTTTGCAAATGGTGAGGCCAATGCCGATGGAAGTGACTCCAACCGTTCATGGAACGTTGGAGAAGAAGGTGAAACTAACGACCCTAATATCAATAGCTCACGCCACAGGTTGAAGAAATCGATGTTGGCTACATTGATGCTCTCTTCAGGAGTTCCCATGCTCAATATGGGTGATGAGGTCAGCAGAACCCAATCAGGCTCCAATAATGCGTATTCATTACCCCAATCCATAATTCAAGAAAACGCTGAGAGTTTTCACGGTGGATGGGCCCTTCCTTGGGAACTCAATGAAACCGCCCAAGATATTTTGTTGACTACACAAACGCTGGCAAAAATACGCCAAACTTATTTAGCAGATGTTACTTCTGAGTTTTTTACCGGCATTGTTGATCAAGGCACAAAACGAAAAGATATTGCTTGGTTTTCATTAGGTGGCAGCGAAATGACAGATGACCATTGGGCCGATGAAGAAAAGCGAAGCATCACGGTCTTTGTAGAAGCAGACCCTACTCGAGGCTTACTTTTGCTAATGAACTCATCTACCGAAGAAACATTCTTCACTTTGCCAGACCAGCAGTGGGGCCAATCCTTTAGATGTATTTTTGATGCGTCGCAGGTAGTTGAAACTTATGAACCAGTCATCCAGACACCTAGCGCCAAAATTTCGGTACCAGCTCACACAGTTCAAGTTTGGTTGGTTACTCGTACTAGGTAGTAGTTCGAGTGAACCATTAAAATACTCAACTATGTTGGCAATTATTGCTCCGGGGCAAGGCGCACAAACACCTGGAATGCTCAATACATGGTTGCAGGATTCAGAGTCAGAAAATCTTCTAACTTCTTGGTCTCAAGCAATAGGTGTTGATTTGATTCACCTTGGAACCAAGGCCGATGCTGAAGAAATAAAAGATACTGCTAATGCGCAACCTTTAATTGTTGCAACGTCTTTAATCGCTTTCCACGCATTAGCAGTGAAAAATTTCTCAATAGCTTCTGGACATTCCGTGGGAGAACTTGCAGCTGCTGCAATCTCTGGTGTGCTATCTCCTGAAGATGCTTTAGTACTTGTACGCACTCGAGGAATTGAAATGGCTAAAGCGGCGGCATCTCATCCAACTGGAATGGCAGCGGTGCTAGGTGGCGATCGCGCTGAAGTGGTAGCTGCCATTGAATCATTAGGTTTAGTTGCCGCCAATGAAAATGGAGCGGGACAAATTGTTGCTGCAGGCGAACTCAATGCACTTGAGAATTTAACTCAAAATCCACCTGCAGGAGCACGAGTCCGGGGATTGGCAGTTGCTGGAGCTTTTCACACAAAATTTATGGAATCTGCCGTTCGACCTCTACGAGAGTTAGCAACAGGGATCACAGCAACAAATCCACGTTGCACTGTTGTAAGTAACAAAGATGGCAAGAATCTCACCGATGGAAATGAGATTTTGATGCGAATAATCGATCAAATCGCTAGCCCTGTGCGCTGGGATCTTTGCATGGAAACTCTAAAAAATATCGGAGTTACGGGTGTCATTGAGTTAGCACCTGCCGGAACTCTGATTGGCTTGCTCAAGCGCGCTGTTCCAGAAATTGATGGCTTTGCATTAAAAAGTGCAGATGATTTGAACGCGGCACGAGAGTTTGCAGAAAGGCACGCATGAGCATCAAACTTCCCGCAATCGGCAATAGCCAAATACTCTCTGTTGGTTCATACCGCCCCAAGCGACTTGTGCCGAATAGTGAAATCGTTGATCGCATTGAATCAAATGATGAGTGGATTCAACAACGGACTGGAATCCAAAGTCGTCGATTTGCTGGAGCAGATGAAACTGTCATTTCAATGGCACAAGCTGCTTGTGAATCTGCACTCAAACGCGCGAAATTAACAATAGAAGACATCGATACCTTAATTCTTGCAACTATTTCGTATCCCTTCCAGGCACCAAGTGCGGCGACTGAATTGATAAATGTGTTGGGTAATCCAAAAGCGGCGGCTTTTGATATTAGTGCTGCATGTGCAGGTTTCTGTTATGGCGTAGCAATGGCTAGTGACTTAGTTCGTGCTGGAACTTCTAAAAATGTTCTAGTCGTTGGTGTTGAAAAACTATCTGACTTCACTGATCCTGATGATCGTGCAACTGCGTTTATTTTCGCTGATGGCGCTGGTGCAGTCATTATTGGGCAAAGCCAGGAGCCTTGTATTGGACCAGCAGTTTGGGGTTCAGATGCCGATGCACGCGATGCAATTGTACTTAACCCTGCATATACAGAATTTAGAAACGCTCCTGATAAAGGAGTTGCCGAACTTGGGTGGCCAAATATTTCACAGCAAGGTCAGACTGTTTATCGTTGGGCAGTTTTTACCGTTAGCAAAGTAGGAATCAAAGCTCTGGAAGCAGCGGGCGTGCGCCCCGATGAACTCGGTGCATTTATCCCGCATCAAGCAAATATGCGAATCATTGAGTCAATGGCTAAAGAGATTAAAATTCCCGAGAGTGTAGTTATTGCTGATGATATTCGAGTCAATGGAAATACATCGGCTGCATCAATTCCGCTGGCCATGGATGTGCTTCTCGAACAGCATCCTGAACTTCATGGAACATTGGCGTTGTTAATTGGTTATGGCGCGGGCTTGGTTTATGCGGCTCAAGTAGTGCAATTACCGCCTAAACCTTGAGATTTACGCCACTCGTGCGCGTTAATACTCGTAAGTAAGCGGATTTTCATAGACAATTACGGCTTATGGTTAATCAGTAATTAAATCAGCTAACGGATGGAATGAATAACATGGCACTTGCACAAGCAGATGTACTCGCGGGAATAAAAGAGATCGTTGAAGAAGTAGCCGGTATCCCTGCTGCATCAATTGAGATGGACAAAAACTTCACTGAAGATCTAGAGGTTGACTCACTAAGCATGGTTGAAGTTGTCGTAGCTGCAGAAGAGCGCTTTGGCGTCAAGATTCCAGATGAAGCTGTTACTGATCTCGTCACTGTTGGCGATGCTGTTAACTTCATCGTTAATGCAGCCAACTAACTGCTAACAAAGTAGAGAATTAAATGTCTGCCCGTCGCGTAGTCGTCACTGGTTTAGGTGCGACTACGCCGCTTGGCGGTGATGTAGCAACTTCATGGTCAGCGCTATTGGCTGGTACAAGTGGAGTTCGATTACTCACTGAGGATTGGGCTCAGAGTATTCCAGTGCATTTTGCCGCTCGTGTAGCTGTTGAGCCAAGTGAGCAGATGGAGCGAGTCGAGATTCGCCGATTAGATAGATCTGAGCAGTTTGCACTTATCGCTTCCCGTGAAGCGTGGAGAGATGCTGGATCACCCGAGATGGACAAGGAGCGCTTAGGTGTTGTTATCGCCTCGGGTATAGGCGGAGTAACCACACTGCTCGATCAATATGACATATTGCGTGAAAAAGGCTCACGTCTTGTAAGTCCACATACGGTTCCAATGTTGATGCCCAACGGTCCTGCAGCTAATGTTGGCCTAGAACTACAAGCCAAAGCAGGTGTGCATACACCAGTGAGCGCTTGTGCATCGGGTGCTGAAGCTATTGGCTACGCGTTAGACATGATTCGTAACAACAGAGCCGACGTTGTTGTCAGCGGTGGCGTGGAAGCGGCAATTCACGCCATGCCAATGGCGGGCTTTGCGGCGATGAAGGCGCTTTCAACGCGCAACGACGATCCAACGCGCGCGTCACGTCCATATGATTTAAACCGCGATGGCTTTGTTTTAGGTGAAGGTGGCGGAGTTCTAGTTCTCGAAGAGTACGAACATGCTCGAGCACGCGGTGCTCATATTTATTGCGAAATAGTAGGACAAGGTTTGAGCTCAGATGGTTATCACATTGCCGCTCCTGATCCAGATGGTGCTGGAGTTCAACGCGCTCTTAAATTTGCATTACGCGATGCTGGATTAACCACAAAAGATATTGTTCACTTAAATGCTCACGCGACGTCTACACCGGCAGGAGATGTTGCTGAAGCTAACGCGCTTCGCGCTGCCCTTGGCGTGGATGCCGATCACGTTGCAGTATCGGCAACTAAATCTATGACAGGTCACCTACTTGGTGGTGCTGGAGCAATTGAGTCAGTCTTTATCGTTAAGACTCTCCAAGATCGACTCGCTCCCCCAACAATAAATATTGACGACTTAGATCCCGCAGTAACCGTTGATGTTGTTCGCGATAAACCACGGGAACTGCCAACTGGAGACATCGCAGCATTGAATGATTCTTTCGGCTTTGGCGGACACAACGTTGTATTGGTCTTTAAGAGCCTATAGATGTCCTCCAATGCAATAGATCCGCGCGATCCAGAAATACGTATCGCACGTTTAGTCGATGATGGAAAATTTGAGTTTCTAATCCCCCGTACTAACTGCGGAATGATTGCGGTAACTGGATTAATCAAAGGCAATAAGGTTGTAATTTTTGCATCCGATGCCACTATCAAAAGCGGTGCGCTCGGGGTCGATGGATCGAAAGTAATTGTGACTGCATATAAAGCTGCAATGGGAGCACAAGTTCCTGTCATTGGAATTTGGCACTCAGGAGGTGCGCGACTTAGTGATGGCGTTGCCTCCTTAGATGCGTTTGGAGAAGTTTTCCAATCAATGATTTCAGCTAGTGGTCGAATTCCACAACTATCTTTAGTGCTCGGTCCAACTGCAGGTGGTGGTGCATATGGTCCAGCGCTCACTGACGTTGTAGTCCTTGCTCCCGAAGGTCGAATTTTTGTAACTGGGCCAGATGTAGTTAAAAGCGTGACGGGTGAAGATATCGACATGGCTGGACTCGGTGGCCCTGAAGCCCACAAGAAAAATAGCGGTCTTGCACACATCATTGCACCGAGTGAGCAGGAAGCATTTGATGATGTTCGTGATTTAACTGCGCTTTTTGCTAATCATGGTTTCATGAATCCTGATGTCGAAGATATCGATCTAGCAAGTTTAGTTCCAGATGCAAAAATTCGAACTTACGAAGTGCGCCCACTCATAAATGCACTCTTAGACAAAGAAACAGAAAGCATTGAACTTTTGTCAATGTGGGCGCCAAACATGACGACAATTATTGGTCGATTGGGTGGAGCAACTGTTGGAGTTGTTGCAAATAATCCAGCGCATCTTGCAGGAGTACTGGATGCTGCAGCTGGTGAGAAAGCTGCGCGCTTTGTCCGCACATGTGATGCATTTGGAATCCCCCTCATCGTAATCGCCGATGTTCAAGGATTCTTGCCAGGCGCTGGACAGGAATGGGAAGGCGCAGTCAGGCGTGGTGCCAAGTTGTTGCACGCCTTCGGCGAAGCAGTTGTCCCGCGCGTTACTTTAATTACTCGGCGTGCCTATGGTGGTGCATTCGTGGCAATGAACTCAAAAGCGTTGGGTGCAACACGTGTGTTTGCTTGGCCTCAAGCCGAGGTTTCAGTAATGGGTGCGGTCGCTGCTGTACGCGTATTACATCGCAGAATTTTGGCAGATATTCCTTTAGAACAGCGCGAATCCATGGAGTTAGAACTTGCCGCAGAGCATGAAAAAATCTCTGGCGGAGTCATAAAGGCGGTTGAAATCGGTGCAGTAGATGAAATGGTTGAACCATCATGCACCCGAAGTGCATTAGCTAAAACAATTGCAGACTCACCACACCGCCGTGGAAGCCACGGAAATATTCCGCTTTAATTTGTTTCTAATTAGTTTTAAAGGTTACTGAAACAGTAGCAGTAACTGTTTTATCAATCGTAGACGTGTCATAAGCGCCGTAATCAGCTGTCATTGTTGAATCTGGAGTTGTGATCTGAATTGGCCCAGCCTTGACGTTTACTAATGCGCCAAGATTGCTTCCAACTGCCTTAGTCAAAGCCTCTGCACGAACCTTGGCATCCTTCATAGCATCACTCATTAGCGCTGGGCGTAGCTCAGGCAAATTCGAAATATAGTACTGAGGTCCATAGTTATTGACATTAATTCCAGTTTCAAGAAGTGAGCCGATACCTTGACTTAATTTTGACACTAGTTGAACATCTTTTGTACGAACAGTAACGTCACGGCTAGCACGGTATGAAAGTATGCGACCAGTTGCATTTCCATTGACGTACTCTTCGTTGGCATATGTCGAAACTGCGCCAAGAGTTAATGCATCGGTTGGAATTCCACCGGCATTTAAATACTTTGAAAGTGCGGCAACATCGGAGTCAACTTTTTTTATTGCTGCACTTACAGTTGCAGAAGATAGGTTTACAGAGAGTGTCCAGACGGCATTATCTGCTACTGCAGTTGTCTTGGCAGATCCAGTAACAGTAATTCCATCGCTACTGCGAGATGCAAAACCGGTTCCAACTTTCATCAATCCAATACCGAGAGCAAGGGAAATTATAACTGCAGAGATAATAATTGTTACGGCTTTGCGGCGCTCAACGGTGATAATTGGTGATTCGTTTTGTTGACTCATACTGTAATTATATCCACCTAAATTGCACGCAGGTGGGCAAACTCTTGGTGATTGATGCCACGAAAACGTTCGATTTCATTTTCCCAGTCTTCTCCAAGGGCACGAGCAATCCCTGATCGAATGGACTCCTCATCAAAACTGTTTCGCAAAATTTCATTAATTTGATTTTCGCTCACCAATACTGCACCAGTCAGATCGGTCATTGCATGGTGAATTCCTAGCTCAGGAGTAAAACGGAATAACTCTCCCCCACTATTGGTGTCCTCTTGAACTTCAAAGTAGAGGTAGTGCCAACTGCGAAGTGCACTTGCTATCGCTGCTGCTACTCCCGCTCGATCACGCCAAGTCAGCGTGCACTTGTATGTGCCAGCTTTTAGCATCTGGGGTGTCCACTCACATCGAGTAGTTACGCCGAGAATGTCTGCGAGCGCCCATTCGATATGTGTTCGCAGTGCAGATGGTGCGCTATGAATCGTAAGTGCTCCTCGCACAGCCAAGACTGAAGAGGATTGGATTAAACGTTGCATGAATAAACTCCTAGCAAGGACGCCGAGTGCGACCTTCCCCGACCGCCTTTTTCGCCTGCTAGAGGCTCCATTACACACCCGTTACGCTCAAACTGTCCAGTCCCACTTTAGGTATCTAGAGGCAATGGGGGTACAGTTTGCACCAGTCCGACGCTTAATCAGTACCCGTTTCATGTAACACATAATCGGTATCGCTGGCGCAAGAGGAAGACCGTGATCGAGGATTTCTCGAGCACCCACATATCGAAGGAAAAGTAAAACATGGCAACAGGTACAGTTAAGTGGTTCAACTCTGAAAAGGGTTTCGGTTTCATTGCAGTTGATGGTGGCGGACAAGATGTATTCGTTCACTACTCAG
>WLMW01000034.1 GCA_009700025.1 Actinomycetota bacterium | reverse complement strand
ATGTATCGTGCTCAAGGTCAACTTGGTGGCGGGGAATTTAAACTAATCGGTGAACTTGAATGAGGGAAACAATGCGCGCGAAAAAGTATCTAGCAGTTGCAACAGCTGTCCTTTTAACAATTACAACACTAACTGCGTGTGGAGGGAAAGATAAAGTGACAGAGACATCGGCATCAGGAATTCCGACAGTTACAGCAAATGTGGGGGAAGCTCCAACAATTTCCGCACCTGCTGGAAATCCACCAATGACTTTACAAACCCAAGACATTATTGTGGGAACTGGTACTGAAGTGCTTGCAACTTCGACATTAACTGTTCATTACACGTTAATGACTTGGTCAAACGGAACAATTGTTGAGTCATCATGGAATGGTGGGCAACCAGCAACCTTCCCACTAGCAAACGTAATACCTGGTTGGCAACAAGGCCTGCTAGGTGCAAAAGTTGGAGCACGTCGCTTACTCGTGATTCCGCCTGACCTTGGATATGGTCCAAATGGATCTGGACCAATTGGCCCAAATGAAACGCTGATTTTCGTTGTCGACATCATTGGAGTCTCATAATTAAGGCTCGCACATTTATTTCAGAGTTCATTGGTACTGCGGTTTTGGCCATGGCAGTTGTCGGTTCGGGCGTAATGGCAACTAATCTCACGAGGGATGTTGGCCTACAGCTTTTAATAAATGCCTTTGCAACGTTTTTGATTTTGGCAGTACTTATTCAGATGTTAGCGCCGATAAGTGGAGCACATTTCAACCCGGCTGTAACACTAGTGAGTGTGATAAATAAAGATATGTCATTAGTCATGGCTTTGAATTATGTCTTTACTCAAATAGTCGGTGGATTTATTGGTGTTATTCTGGCTAATCTCATGTTTGATCTTCCGGCAGTTCGTGCTTCGACGCATTTTAGGACTGATTCAAATTTGCTGATAAGTGAAATTATTGCCACCGCCGGCTTGATTCTTGTTATCCAAGTGGTGGGTAAGCAAAATGATGGTCGCTACATTCCACTTGCTGTTGCAGGCTGGATCGGTTCGGCTTATTTCTTCACCTCATCAACATCTTTTGCTAACCCAGCGTTAACTTTAGCGCGAGCTTTTAGCGATACATTTGCAGGTATCGAAATCAACTCAGTACCAGGCTTTGTTGCTGCTCAGTTAGTAGGTGCAGTAATCGGGCTGGCAATAGCCAAAGGATTAAAAAGTGAGCGATAAACCTTCAGTTTTATTCGTATGTGTTCATAATGCGGGGCGCTCACAAATGGCTGCTGGTTTTATGCAGCATTTAGGTAAAGGACGAGTCGACGTATTATCTGCGGGTTCTGCCCCAAAGGATTCAATCAACCCTGTAGCTATCGAAGCAATGGCAGAACTAGGTATTGACATTGCAAATAATCTCCCCAAGATTTTAACGCCGAAGGCAGTACAAGCATCCGATGTAGTTATCACAATGGGCTGCGGAGATGCATGCCCCTTTTATCCAGGCAAGCGCTATGAAGACTGGGTACTTGAGGACCCAGCTGGACAAGGAATTGAGCCCGTGCGGGTTATTAGAGATGAAATAAAGCGACGAGTAGAAGAACTATTAAGCGAGCTACTGCCCTAGATTTTTACTTTGGGCAGCAATCTTGCAACTCCTTTTGGTAGCCACCAGTTTGCCTTACCCCATATCTGCATAAGCGCCGGAACCAAAATCATACGAATCAGTGTTGCATCAATGGCTACTGCAGTTGCAAGACCAATGCCAAACTCTTTAATGACTCTCTCTTGTCCAAAAGCAAAAGTAAGAAATACAGAAAACATGATTGCTGCTGCAGAAGTAATAACTCCACCTGTTTCACTTAACCCTTTGCGAACCGCATGTGAATTATCACCTGTTCGTTGCCACTCTTCTTGAATTCGCGTGACTAAGAAAATCTCATAGTCCATAGAGAGTCCAAAGAGAATTGCAAAGAGCGTGAGTGGTAGGTAAGACTCTATTGGGCCACCTTTATTGCCGAGAAGTCCTTGGCCCCATCCCCATTGAAAAGTAACTACAACTACACCGAAAGCGGCACCGATAGCAAGGACATTCATGATGACTGCTTTGAGTGGAATCAGTAGACTCCTAAATACAATCATGAGAAGTAAGAAACTCAGCAGTAGGACTGATAGAACAAAGGCAGGTAGTTTATCTGTAAGCACAACACCAATATCAAAAAAAGATGCCGCAACTCCACCCACGTATACTTGAATATCCGATGATCCGACCGTTGTTGGAATGACATGCGCACGCAATCGACTAATCAGGGCATCGGTCGCTGGGTCTTGCGGTGCGCTTTTTGGATAAACGGTTATCACGGCAAGGCGACTATCAGAGAAAAACTCCACGGGAAGTACCTGTGCCACATCTAAATCCTGTGAGAGGTCAATAGAGAGTTGGTCGAGAACTCTTGGGTCTGCACCATCTGGAATCGTTGCGACAAGTGTGAGTGGTCCAGCAAAGCCTGGGCCAAAACCCTGAGCCATTAAATCGTAGGCTTTACGGGACGTTGAATCCGCTGGATTATTACCTGCATCGGCAGTCCCAAGGCGCATATGTGAAGCTGGTATGAATAAGAAAATGAGGATTATTGCTGATGCCAAAGCCCATTTCACTGGATGCCGCTGGATTAGGAGGGCCCAACTCTGCCATCGAGAAACTTCTGGTTGTCTCTTTGATCCCTGACGAGAGAATCGTGGAATTGAAAAAAGATCAATTCGAGGACCAATCAATACGAGCAAAGCTGGGAGCAAAGTTACTGATGCGCACATTGTGACAAGGACTGAAATCGATGTCGCAATCGCTACTCCATACAAGAATTCAATACCTACTGAAAACAAACCTAGGATTGAAATACAGACGATAAGTCCGGCAAAGACCACTGCCCTTCCGGAAGTTTTGAGTGCAGTTAGAATTGATTCTTCAACCGTATGTGACTGGTGGAGTGACTGACGGAAACGACTGACGATAAATAATGCGTAATCAATACCGACGCCGAGGCCAATTAATGTTGAGAGTATCGGGGCAAACGAAGCAATCGAAAAGATATGACTCACCATGCCAATTAGGTTAGAGGCAATCAATAGGGCAGTGACTGCAATTATTATTGGCATCATTGCTGCAGGCAAACTCCTAAATGTTAAAAGTAGAATAATCAGTGATGCAAGAAGTGCAATTAGCTCACTGGTATGGGAACTTGTACTTCCACTACTTTGATCATCGCCCATCAGTAACTCCACCTGCATGCTTGAGCGCTTTTTCTGCTGACTCTTTTCGATAACCTTCTTGATTCTCTCTTCTCTATTTCCAAGATTGGAGACGTTTAACTTCACAGTCGAGAAGGCAAATTTCCTATCGCGGCTTATCGAAGTGGAATCTTGCGTGAATGGTGAGGTCATTGATTCAACAAATGGTAGGCGTGTGATGGCAGAGATTAGAAGTTTTATATCGACGGCCTTGAGGGGATTGTCACTGGTTGAAGAGAATACAACTACGAGACTTCCCTTAGAATGAAGCGATGGTTGGGAATCCAGTAAATCAGCGGCAGTTTGGCTTTCAGATTTCGGGAGAACGAGCGAGTCGGTCAAACTCGAACCCACTCGACTACTAATGAGTGATGTTGCTAGTAAGAGCAAGAGCCATAGGGAAATTACGTACTTACTACGGGTAAGAATGAGCCCAGCGAGTTTCTGCAATTTTCCCTCACCTTTCATAAAGACCTCTTGAAGTCTCGGTTTAATACTTTTATGCAGGCGGTCTGTCATATGCTACCCCTGTGCTAAAAAATAAGGGGTTAACCCTCTGGCCTTCTTTTTTAATTTTTGGTGCATTCATGCAGAGCCTGCGTTCAGCCTATGTGGACGGAGTTATCTACATCTTTGCAGCAGTGATTTGCATCCTTCTGGAACTTGACTCTGTAGGGCGATTTTTTGCGTTTCTCAGAGTGAAGTTGGCCAAGGTTTTTCATATCTTTTATATCCTAGTATTTTCATCACTGCTCTTCATTGATGTGCATACGAGGCCGGCATTATTTGCATTTATTGCACTTACTCCATTACTAATTTTAGTTGCTCCACAAAAATCCATCGAAACTAAGAATAAAAGGGCATTTACCCGCAGTAAATATATTCATTTAGCACTTGCGATCACCTTTGGACTGACCGAGACTGGGAGTTTCCTAATTTCAGTAACTGGCGTAAACGAGAGAGATTTTCCGACTGTATCGCTGTTACTCGACCCAATGCTTCATCATGACATAGGTCGAGCATTGCTTTTAATACCGTTTATTTACGTTGGCTATTTCTTGCTTTTTTCAAAGGATAAAAACTAGTGGAACATGTATGTATTGGGATTTATGTATTGATAATGGCTACAGCTGTTGGAGTCCTCATACTTGCAAAATTTCGCCCGCAAATAATTGCACCATTTTCAGTGGTTATGAATCACGTCTTGGGAAACAAGACCAACCGATTTGCACTCACCTTCTTTTGGTGGTGGATCGGGTGGCACTTCATGGGTTCACCTTGGCCAGTCAAGATGGACTAAAAGTGAATCGACCTACTGAGTTAGCACCAGAGTTGACTGTCCAGCGATAGTTACCTTATTTCCAGTGAATGAGCGAATCACCTTATTTCCAGCGACTGCACCTTGAACCAGAACAGACCACTTCTTTGAGTTTGGAAGAACTAGATTCTTTGTCCCTGGATTTGGGTTATGGATGACCATGATGGTCGAAGCTTTATCCTTTAGTGCTTTGCCATTAATTGAATAGCCGATTATGTCATTAGGGAATTTAAGGAACTTTAAGTTCGCTTTGATCTGGACGGTAGTTGTCATGCGAAATGCCGGATGAGCAGATCGCAGAGCGATAAGGCCTTGGTAGTATTTAAATGTTGAGGCGAATTTTGCCTTTGTGCTCCACTTAATAGAGTTGGTGGCGTCATCTGATTTATAACTGTTGCCCTCACCATTCTTGGAGCGCAGAAACTCTTGGCCTGCCTGCATAAATGGAACACCTTGTGCCAAGAACGCGATAGAAGTTGCAAACTGACTCAACTGTGCAACCCCCGCAGGGCTAACGCCTTTAACACTGGACGTAATCTTGTCGGCAAGGGTCATATTGTCGTGGGATTCGACATAGTTGACCGATTGCCCTGGCGTACTAGTAGTCCACTTACTGAGCAAAGTATCTGAGTACTGTGTGTTTCCAACAATACCTGCAATGACATCTGGTGCAGCGGTAAACTTGCCTGTTGCATAACCCGAATCTGCTGAGTTAAATACCGACCCTTTAATTCCATCACGAATTTGGTCATTAAAATGTGCTACACCAGGAAGTTTTGAAATGTTTGTTTGGCTAGCCCGAACACTGTTTGGCAGTGTACCCATATTCCATCCCTCACCAATGACGAGAATTGTTGGATCAATCACAGCAAGTGCTTCCGTAACTTCATTGATTGTTTGGATATCCATCAGGCCCATGAGGTCAAATCTGAAGCCATCTAGATTATATTCACTTGCCCAGTACTTAACTGAATCAACTATGAATTTACGGACCATTGGTCGCTCTGATGCGACGTCGTTTCCACAGCCGCTACCATTTGTAAGACCACCATTATCATCGGTGCGGAAAAAATATCCGGGAACGATAAGGTTTTGGCTAAAACTGCCACTGTTGTATACGTGGTTATAAACCACATCCATATTCACGCGCAGTTTTTGATCATGTAACGCTTGAATCGCACTCTTCAACTCTGTAATACGAGTAGTCGGATTCGTTGGATCAGTGCTGTATGAACCTTCGGGGACGTTATAGTTTTGAGGATCGTATCCCCAGTTAAAAGTTGGCTCATTTTCATTAACTGATGCGTAATCAAATATTGGGAGCAGTTCGATGTGAGTGATACCTAACTCTTTTATGGAGCTGACACCAGTCTTTTGCCCACCACTAGTCGTATTTATGTCGGTAAGTGCTAGAAATTTACCTTTATGGGCCGCTGGAATTCCACTTGAGCTGTCCATCGATAAATCTCGAACATGAAGCTCGTAAATAATGGCATCTGTCATCTGGCCACTAAAAGCTGGTTTAGTTTTTGTCCAGTTGGCTGGATTTGTTGTTGATAAATCAATAACAACTCCGCGCGCACCATTCACAGTTGTGGCACGTACATAGGGATCTACTGCCTCATTAATACCGCCATCAACAGCAACGCGATAGGTGTAGATGACTCCATTATTATCACCAGGCAAGGTGGTAACCCAAGTTCCGCCGACATCTGACTTCATCTCAGTAACACGTGCTGATGCAGCTAGTGAATCAGCTTTTTCGTAAGTTAAAAGAGAAACTGCAGTTGCCGTTGGTGCCCAAACTCGAAATGCTGTCGAACTCTTGGAGTATGTATTACCTAGGTCGTTCCCAAGATATGTGTACTTGCCAATGAAATCAGCTGAATCGAAAATCGTAGATTGTGCCTTTGCAGTATTTACCGGTGCGGGCTCGGTTGGTGCCTGGTAATAAATCTGTGAATCTCCTTGACGTAACCAAATCTCAACTTTGCCATCGTCCGGAATCTGCTTAATGAAGCGATCAGCTTCGACGTCTTTTGCATCCCAAGACCCTTTTCTAACAATAATGCCAATATCGTCAAACTTATCCATTCCAGTTATTTCAACAGTTGCAATTTTTCCATAGGAGTCTTCACTAGTGAATTCAACTCCATTTGTATTCACATCTACATCGCTACCTGTTGTTAAATTTTTCCAAAGCCATAAGTTCCATTTGGTGTAATCACTCTCAGGGCGCTGGTAATGCACCGTAAGAGACACGGTCGCTGGATTAGCAGCCTGGGCAATCGATGGTAGGGCAAGTCCAGTAATGGCAGCTATCGCCAAAAACGCTGTAACACGCATTTTCAGTAGTGGCTGAGATTTACTTGCATGGGCGGTGATAAATGGCAGATTCATGGGGAAAACCTAACCAAAAACCTTCAGTTCTGGAATGTAATGTCCACCTGCAACCTCAAGACAAGATAACGATTTCTTAACGATTATGCTGTGACGCACTCCAAATCTAAAACACCGTGGCTAGTACCTTCTAGTTAGCCTCTTGAAGAAAGTATGGAGCTTTAGAGCTTTCAATATCGCCGAAGCGTAAGGAAAAATTCTTTTGCGAATCTTGCGTGTTAACTGGTTTTTAGTCCGAGCGGGTGATCCCATCACTAGCGCACAACGATCAACACTTCGGGTCACAACTGAGCCGGCAGCGACAGATGCACCTTCACCAACCCTGAGACCATTTATTAATACGGCCCCTGCGCCGATAAAAACTGAATTTTCAAGAACAGCTGCACCCGTAATGACCGCTCCAGGAGAAATATCACAGAAAGTTCCAACAGTCACGTCGTGACCAATTGATACATTTCGATTAATTCGCGTGTTGTTTGAAATTACACAGTTGGTTGAAACAGTTGAGTTAGCACCTATAAAAACATTTTTTCCAATTTTCGCAGAAGCTGAAACTACTGCCGAGGGATGAATTATGGATGTCCAATTCTTGAAACCCAAATTCTGAATATCGGCATAGAGCTTCTCGCGATTTTTACGAGTGAGATCAAGAAAAGAAAACTTTGCATTTTCTGGATAGTTAACGGCCCCCATAATAATGGGAAGTTTTCTCAATTCATTAGTTATTTCTAAAGGATTTAAAGTGTTAACTCCTGTCAGAGGTGAATTATTAAGTAAATCGAGAATAAGGATATCAAAGCCAAGCAAAATGGAAGTCTCATAAATTTCAGTTGTTAGATTTCCTGAACCAACGACAATAATCTTTTGACTCATGAAAGGTATGTCTTTCTAAAATCAATTGGTGACATCACAGATTTACCCATACCTGCCGCTAAGTTCACAACTCTTTCGATCAAGTCAACGTTCGTAGCTAAACTGTCACTACCACTATTTAAAAATATGTTATCTTCTAAACCAACACGGACACCACCACCCGCCGCTAGGCTCATGAGATTTGCTGGAAGTTGGGCACTTCCTATCCCCGCACCTAACCAAACAGAGTTTTCTGGCAATCGCTGAACCATTAAGCCAAGTTCAAGGAGCTCAGCTTGTGCAGTCGCAATGCCTCCGAGCAAAATGTTAAAGACGTAAGGTGGTTCTGCAATTTTCTTTGCAATTAAATATTTTGAATAGTTGATCATTCCAGTGTCAAAAACTTCAAACTCTGGTTTGATACCGTTTTCCTGCATTTTTTGTGCAAGTCTCACAACCATCTCGGGGGAGTTAACCGACGCGGTTTTAGCAAAATTCATACTTGCAGGTGTAAGTGATGCCATGTCTGGCTTAAGGTCACCTGAGATTTCCAAGACATCAGATCGTTTGCCGAACTCAGAAACTGTCCGCCCAGATGTTGTCACGCAGATCACTAACTCCGGATTCTTATCCTTAATAAGTTCGATAGTCCTTTCGAAATTTTTTCGCTCCCAAGCAGGAGAGCCATCCTCATTTCTTGCATGCAAATGAACGCTAGTGATGCCAATCTGAGAGACTAGATTGACTTGTTCTGCAATCTCTTGAGGAGAAATCGGAATATGGGGAGTGTCAGATTTTTGAGGGACCATGCCCGTTGGGCAAAACGAGAGCGGAAAAACATCGTTTAGGAATCTAGTTTTCATACCGAAACTCTAAGGCAATGAGTTCGAATTCGCCCAATTCGGGTTGAGTTCAATTTTGAAGCTGTAGGCAGTAGATTTAGACCATGATGCGACATAAATGGATTGCTACATTTCTGGTTACTACAAGCATCCTCGCCCAGTTAACGATGATGACTTTGCCTGCTCAAGCCGCTGGTTGCAGCATCGGAGATATTCAAGGCATGGCACCTAATAGCTGTGTTCTGGGGTTATCAGATGAAGGTTTAGTTGATCCCGTGAAACTCAATCCACGATTGGACAAGTGCTCAGTTATCACAAATGGTGTTAGTTCCGGAATGGGATTGGACTATGTCCGTTATTTTGCTGCCACAACAATTGAACCAGATGGAAGTTTGATTGCTGGATCACCTCTAACTTTTGAAATTAGCATTAGGCAAGCCTGTAGACCTTGGGTTGGCGCATACAAGATTGCAGCTTCGTTGATTGGGTCAACAGGAAATCAAGTTAAGGCACGAATGGAAGAGACTAGTTTTGAACCGTTAAGTAAATCCCTCTATGCGGTTGATACATACTGCTACTCCTTTCAATGTGGCTCAGGAAAGTACCAGGGGAGTTTTGCACTTCCTAAAAATCTACCTTTAGGCAAGTACACACTTTTACTCAGTCTGAGCGATAATCCTTCATCTTCCACCAAAACACTTCTAGCGGTGAAACAAGAATTAAAATATTCCACTTCTCTCTTCAATAATGGAAAAGTTGCTAAGCCAACTCCAACTCCAACTCCAACTCCAACTCCAACTCCAACTCCAACTCCAACTCCAACACCAACGCCGACACTAAAACCAAAAGTAAGTGCCACTCCAACACCTAAAAAAATTACACTGACATGCGTAAAAGGAAAAACAGTGAAGAAAGTGACCGCAGTTAAACCCGTATGTCCTAAGGGTTACAAAAAGAAGTAACTTTAATCTTTGCACTGCTCTACACAAGTACGACTGGGAATTGCTTGCTGAGCTTGAAAAGCAGAGTTTTGGCGGCTCTACGATCAATGACCCTACTTTCATTTCTTATTAAAAGTTTGGCTTTAGTGAGATTTAGTCAGGCAAAGCTCTGTTTATCTCTCTATCCTTACAGCTATGTCACTACTTCATATTTTGGACCTACTCTCCACATTTACTTTCGCTCTGGTCGGAGCGCGTGTAGCAGCGGATAAAGGTCTCGATTATGGTGGCATAGCCTTTGTGGCTGCCATAGCCTCCGTCTCTGGCGGAACATTAAGAAATATTTTCCTCGGAATCCGTCCGATTTGGATTATCGATCCTTGGATTATTTCAAGCATTCTTGCGGCAGTGGTTTTAACTTTAGTTTTTCGACGTGTAACCCACATAGGTAAATCACTTTTGATTATGGACACATTTGGCCTTGCTGTAGCAACAATGTCTGGCGTACAACTTGCTTATGAAATGGATACTACGTGGTTTGCAGCCATACTTCTTGGTGTGATTACGGCAGTAACAGGTGGCCTTTTGCGTGACGTTTTGTGCCAAGTCGAACCGGTATTACTCCATCGAGACACCATCGGAACATCATCACTAGTAGGTGCTGTGACTTTTGTTGCGCTCCTTCAACTAAACATTGTTGGAAACGTAGCCGCTATTCTTGGAGGAGCGGTTGTTGTAATCACTCGTATTATTTCAATTCAGTTTGACTTGCACCTCCCGAAATTTCGGGGTGGACATTAATTATCAAGATTCTGCATTTGGGACTTTTAAGGCGAGGGTTTGGTCAGAAAAAAATACAATCTAGAGTGGATGCAACTCTCCGAGTGGCCCCTTTGAAGCTTCGATTAAAATATTTGAGGTTACATGGGACACAAAAGCTCTGGTTTTTGCAGGGGTAATTGGGTTTGATGAAAGTCCTCGAACAACCCATCTCATTGTTCCGACTGAAATAGTTCCAGCCCCACTAGGGGCTACTGCGTAAATAAAATTTGACGTAGATTTTGTATCGGATCCACATATGACATTTGAGTTTGCCAATATTTCACGAGGTCCAGTTTTAGTACTTTCTGGGGCTACTCGATCCACCTCTAAACCAATAATTCCCGGGTATTGGCTACCTTTTTTTGCTCCGCTTCCTTCAAATACAAAAGAACTTGGATTAGAAACGCTGAAGACTCCTCTAGCAGGGAAGCAATTATAAAATTGTCCAGTGAGATCGCCTTCAGGATTTTTTGAATCTCTAAAGCGAATAGTTTTGAGTTGTTTTTGCGGATCCTCAGCTGAAGACTTATAGATTTCCATGCGACGATTAATCCCTAAAGGGGAATCAGAGAGTCTTACTCTCCAATACGAAACATTTGCACCGAAGAAGAGCAAGTTTGTTCCTAGGCTTCGCGCATTTATGACACTACTGCGTTCCTCAGAAGTCCAGTACTCATCATGTCCACCAGATACGTATGCTGCAACTCCGTCCAGTATCCCAGGATTTGATGCCACATCTACATCAGTCAGATATGCCGGAGCTATTCCACTTTTTTCGGCCGCGACTAATAGCGGGTGAATATAATTCAGATATTTTCCACTTCCATATCCCAAACTCAGTGGACGATCAAAAGAAAGTATCCGAGCACGATCAGAAAACCCTGTTTTGCCTCTATAGGCTGATGCACCTTTCCAAGAGTTATACGCCAAACTAGTCATGGTTGGAATAGAAACAATAACCCTAGATGTCAGGTCAACTTCGCGAATTACAAGTGGAATAAATGATTGATGCCCAATATCGGAATTAATTTTAAGAAGATAAAAGCCGGGTAGAAATTCTGTTGTATCCACCGTTGTGCTTACATCCCAATGACTTTCACTCATAAATGTTTTCGGATCTATCACTTGTGTACTCTGTTGAGTACAAGCAATTGATTCTGAATTCCAATATTCCTGACTTTCCCGACCATCGTAATAGCCCATGCGATATGCAGTGACAGTGAAAGTTTTTTTGGGGCAGGTTATGTAGAGATCAACCAATTCACCTGGAAGAACTGAATTTGGTGAGGCAAATCCCGCGGTATCTGTTTGGAAATTACTTTTACTTATTTTCCATTTTTCAGGTGCGGCTGACATGCCCGAAGGGATTGCGGTGGAGTGAAGAACAAATGCCAGAATGATTACCATCCCTATGCGGCGCATAACCCAAAAGTGTATCTGAGCGCAGACTCAGAATGATGTATGGATTGAGATACAAGCCCAACTGCGCCCGTTCGCGAAAATTTGAACGCCACAGTAGTATTGCCATGTTGTTTCCGGGGTCGATGTAATTTCGAACCGGCGGTTATAGTCCGCGACCCGATGCCATCCAGGTATCGGTTGACTCAGTGAAATTCTGGGACCGACGGTTAAAGTCCGGATGAGAGGAATCAACAAAAGGTAGGCATCGACCTACCCTTTTTGTGCTTTCATGCACCCACCCCGGAAACTCGAATATTGAGTGGGGGTAGATATGGATTACACGGTTGCCATGCAACGTGCCATTGCCCTGTCGGAATTCGGACTCGGCAAGTGCGCACCTAACCCAATTGTCGGTGCCGTCATCATTGATTCGACCGGGAATATTGTCGCAGAAGGATTTCACGATCGAATGGCTAGCAAAGATCATGCAGAAGTAATTGCAATTGCACAGGCGGGCAAAAATGCAGCGGGTGCAACCTTGGTTGTGACATTAGAGCCATGCAATCACCATGGAACCACAGGTCCATGTACTCAAGCAATCATTGATGCGGGAATATCGACAGTGGTATATGCCGTTAGTGACCCGAATGTAATCGCTGCTGGCGGTGCTGAAAAGTTAAAGTCTGCAGGAATCAAGGTTTTTGATGGAGTGTTGAACGAAGAAGCTACATTTTCAAATCGTGCTTGGCTAACAAAGATTAAGAAGAAGCGTCCATTCTTTACCTGGAAAGTGGCAACAACACTTGACGGCATGATTGCTGCATCTGATGGAACATCCAAATGGATTAGCAATGAAGTATCACGCGCGGACGTTCAAAAGCTGCGCAGAGAGTCCGATGCAATTCTTGTCGGAACCAATACGGTCATTTCAGATAATCCGAATTTAACACCTAATGGTGAATTCCATGGATATACCCGCAATCCTGTTCGGGTGATTTGTGGAGAGCGAGAATTACCCGCAGATTCAAAGATTTACAATACTGAAGCAGAAACAGTTGTTGTGAAAACTCGTGATCTTGGCGTTTTGGTCAAAAGGCTAAATGAACTTGATATCAATCAAGTATTTGTCGAAGCTGGATCAAAATTGGCTAGTGCGATGGTTCTGGCGGGGTTGATAGATGAACTCGTTATTTATCGAGCACCTTCTCTGTTGGGAGCTGGAAAGGTTTTCTTCGAGCATGAAACACAGTCAACGATTGAAGATCAAATGCGCCTAGAACATAGCAGTACTGAAGTGTTAGGCAGTGATATTAAATCAATCTATAGCTTTAGAAATGGTGGCTGATGTTTACTGGACTTATCTCAGAGCTTGGAAATATCACCGCAATTAGTAAAGGTGAGGCATCAGCTGTTTTCACCATTGATGCGCCACGGCTCATTGCAGAAATTAAAGCGGGAGACTCGGTTGCGGTCAACGGGGTTTGCTTGACTGCAACTTCGGTTTTGGGCACAGAATTCACAGCAGATGTGATGGTTCAAACCTTAGCCCTGACTTCATTAGCTCAAGCAAAAGTGGGAAGCCCGGTGAACCTAGAGCTTGCCGCACAGTTAAATGCTCGAATGGGAGGACACATCGTTCAGGGTCATGTGGACGGTGTTGCCAGGGTAATCGCACTAACCCCTGGAGAAAAGTGGGCACAGTTCGACATTGAGGTTCCAGAAAACCTAGCTAGGTACATTGTCAATCAAGGATCTATTTGTCTTGATGGAATTTCATTGACTGTCGGGCAAATAAGTGACGCTAACAACGTAGTCACTGTTTGGTTGATTCCCGAAACTCTTGAGCACACTAATTTAAATACAAAAAATCCAGGTGACTTGGTAAATGTTGAAGTCGACGTTCTAGCTAAGTATGTCGAGAGGTTGCTGAGTAAGGGGAAAAGCGATGAGTGATTTCAAGGCTGCGCTAGATGATTTTAAGAGCGGAAAATTCCTTATTGTTACCGATGATGCCAACCGCGAAAATGAGGGTGATTTAATTTTGCTTGCAGAAAAAGCAACAACTGAGCAAATAGGTTTTATGGTACGCCATACGTCTGGCGTAATTTGTAGTGTGATTACGCAAGAGATTGCCAAAGCATTGAAACTTCCGATGATGGTTGCTCGAAATGAAGATAGCCATGAAACTGCATTCACTGTTTCAGTCGATGCAATTGAAGGAAGGACTACCGGAATTAGCGCAGAAGAACGGGCCAATACGCTTCGCGCAATTGCTAACCCAAATGCAACCCCTACGCAGTTCTTAAGGCCTGGACATGTTTTTCCACTAGTGGCTGTCGCTGGGGGAGTTCATGAAAGAGCTGGTCACACCGAAGCCGGCATTGCCTTGTGCGAGTTGACCGAGTCCTATCCTGTCGCGGTTATTTCTGAGCTAGTTAATGATGATGGTTCAATGATGCGGGGGGATGATCTCGAAAATTTCGCAGCAAAAAACTCAATTAAGAAAATTACAATTGAGCAGATAAAGGCTCACGTTGAGAAAAAAGATAGTATTAAGAAAATTGATTTCCAGTGGGCAAAACTGCCGATCAGAGAACATGAATGGCAAATAACAACATTTACTGCACGAAGCGGGACAGAGCACGCGATTTTGGCACTTGGAGATTTGCAAAGTGCACTTCTATTGAGTCGAATCCATTCAGAATGTCTAACTGGAGATGCCTTTGGTTCACTTCGATGCGATTGTGGGCCTCAACTCCTGCAGGCGATAACTGAAATTGAAACTCGAGGCTCTGGTTTGATTATTTATCTGCGCGATCATGAAGGACGCGGAATAGGATTGAGCGAGAAAATTCGTGCATATGCTCTGCAAGATAACGGCCAGAATACGTTAGAGGCAAATATTTCACTGGGTCATGGGGTTGACGAGCGGTCGTACACTGATGCGATTGAGATAATGAGAGCACTTGATGTAACCGATATTGAGTTGCTCACAAACAACCCAGAAAAATTAGCTGCATTTGTTGGATCTGGAATAAATTACATGGGACGAACCCTGCAGGTACAAGCAAACTCATTCAATAAAGAGTATTTAATGACAAAACGTGATTTATTGAGTCATTCGTTAGGAGAAATCTAATGGCTGGAAAAGCCCCAGAAGTAGCGATAAAGAATGTTGAAAACATCAAGGCAGTTGTAATAAGTGCATCGTGGCACCCAGAAATATGCCAAGCTCTTATAGATGGCGCAATAAGAGGTTTTGAGCATTCGGGAATCTCTAAAGTCGAAGTTCGCAAAGTCGCTGGCTCTTTTGAACTCCCATTAGCTGCCCAACTCGCCTTCGATTCTGGCTTTGATGTTGCAGTAGTTGTTGGACTGGTCCTGCGCGGTGAAACTCCCCATTTTGAATATGTCTGTCAAGGTGTAACTTCCGGAATCATGCAAGTATCTCTAACTCGCTCTAAACCTATTGGTTTTGGTGTATTAATGTGTGACACTCTCGAACAGGCCGTTGCTCGATCTGGATTTCCTGAAAGTATTGAGGATAAGGGATTCGACAGTGCGTTAGCAGCTTTGAGTGTTATTTAATCAAAAGAGTTTCAAATCAATAATTCCATGTAGAATTTTAGGATGCAATTTAGGGGCAAATTTGTCAGTGGGCTTTTAATTGCCCTTGCTCTTACCCTGCTTCCAGTCACAGCATTTTCCGCTCAGAAAGTAACTGCTGGATCCTCCTGTAAGGTCTATAAGCAGAAAACTACTTACCAAAACATGACCTATACCTGCATTAAATCTGGTAAAAAGTTGGTTTGGAAAAAAGGCATCGCCGTCACTAAACCAATACCCAAACCATCACCCTCTGCATCACCAACCGCTCCTGTCGCCATAGGAGATCCGATAGGTTCTATAGGCGGCACTCCGGCACCTTCGGCAACTCCAACGCCTTCGCCAACTCCAACGCCTTCGCCAACTCCAACGCCTTCGCCAACCTATTACATTCCACCTATACCAACATCGGATAACCCAATCACTTTTGACAATATCCTCAACAGAGTCAACGATATTCCGAAGGCAGTTTTTAATTCATTACAAGAGACAAAACTACGGAATGCCAATTTACCTGGAGCGAAAGTTCAAATAAATATCATTCGGAGTCCTCATGTTGTTGGTACTTATTATGATAATTCGGAGAAATGGTTCAAAGAGGAATCAGCTGCACTTGCAAATTTTGCTAAGTTCAAGAAAGCCTACATATTTGAATATACATTTGAAGACGTAGAATGGATGCAGGCAAAAATTGACTCAATTTTGAATGATGCATCTGTAAAAGCAGATCGAATTTATGGCGGAAAATCTTGCGAGCAAGCCAATAGAGCAGATACTCCAATGGTGGCAAACATTACAAACGGCTGGGATCCAAAAGTAGACAACTCAAAACCACTTGAAATGAAAGTCCCCTTTGTATTGGCTGGCTATTGTGGTGAAACTGATCTGCAGAAGTGGTATATGGCTTCTGGGACCGGTCACGAATTAGCTCATCAATACCAGATTGTTCAATTTTGGGATCCAATAACAAATATCTATTCGAATTTTGGCAAGTATCAACCATGTTGGAGTGTTGAAGGGCAAGCATCGGCATTGGGCGGATTTTCATTTGAAACAAATTATGAGCAGTTTATTTCTGATATGAATAATTACTTACTTAACTCCCACCCTTTTTACTTAAATTCAGCGCAAAATTCAGCCTACGAAGCTGCCCCACTTTATTGGACCCCCGCTGACGTAGAAAAGTACCTCATTGAATCCTCTACTGATTTACCTGGATGTAGAAGCACTAATAGGTTTGCTCTCTCATACAGTTTAGGTTCATTTACGACAATGGCGCTCACCGCAATTGGTGGTTGGGAGTCAACTTTTGCAATGCTTCCAATGCTCAACGACGGCATTTCTCAAAATGAAGCCTTTAAGCGTGTATACGGAATTACTTGGGATGCGGCAGTTCCGATCCTTTCGAAAGTTGTTTCGCAAATGCTAATGCAGAATTTAGATCCCCCTGGTTACGGCATTTATCAAGCTGCTGACCCTAATCGCATTTTCGAACTTACTGGTGATCAAGGGTGCGCGCTCTACGATTCAGGTGATTCCCAAACTGTTAGAGCCAGAATTCAAGCGTTAGTCAATGGAAATTGGCTAGATGTACCAACAATTGATGCAACCTGGAAAATTGATTCCCGCTGCAATGGTGTGCCAGGAAAACCTTGGCTCGTGACTCTTAAAGTGGCTTTAGATTACGGAACACAATATCGGTTCCTATACACAGGAGATGTCAATATTGGATCAAGAGATTCATATGGAAGAGGATATTCTCAAACATATATCGCCCCATAGATTGAACTTCTAAACGCACTCAATAAATTTTGAATGGATTCAACGTAGATTTGGGCATCGTGAACGAGTAGGCTCGATTTATGACTCAACGGCAAGAATTTAATGTACTGCGAACATATAAAGATTTTGAGCTCCGTGAATACTTACCTTGCGTCATCGCGGAGGTCAAAGTTTCTGGCCCGTATTCAAATGCAACAAGCAGCGCTTTCTCCACATTGTTTAATTACATTTCTAAGGGGAATAATTCATCAGAAAAAATCGCGATGACTGCCCCGGTAATCACCGCACAAAGGGCAGATAGATCTGAATTCGCTGGATGGTACGTATCTTTTGTAATGCCTTCAGGAAGCACCTTTGGCCACTTGCCCGATCCAAACGATTCAAACGTCAAATTACGTCAATTAGATGCCGAAACATGCGTTGCCAAATCATTCCGCGGAAGAGCAACCGATGAACT
>WLMW01000033.1 GCA_009700025.1 Actinomycetota bacterium | reverse complement strand
GCATGTTGCAAGAGAGGCAGCAGTTGTCTTCCACTGGCTTCGGCGTGAACGCGTCTTAGAACGCGAGGTCTTCCGCTTTGGTACTGGCACTTTTCTAACCTCTTCTTCTTTTCCTTACGCAACGGTGGTTGCAGGACGTAAGTATCCCCCAAAAACCCTAATTCTTGAAATCGGGCTCTTCGGTGGCCACATCCGCAAGGCCGGCCCATCGAGCATCGATGGTTTCATGGACATGATCATCGCTTAAATCGACCCATTTAAGCCCACAGTCTGGACATAATCCTTGGCAGTCATCGCTGCACAGAGGGTTAATGGGCAAGGTCAGACAGATTGCATCGCGTATAGGGCTTTCTAGATTCATGTAATCACCCTCCAAGAGCAGCTCGTCCTCAATATCGAGGTCATCCTGAACTGGGGTACGCTTTTTGCGCTCAGGTTTTTGCTCATACAGATAGAGCTCCTGTATTCGCCTCTCTATTTCAATCTCGACTGGATCTAAACAGCGAATGCATTCGCCCGTTGCAACTGCAAATATTTCAGCACTCAGTAAAACACCTTCTGTCACCGATTCCAGACGAGCATCGACTTCGATAATCTCACCAGCTTGAACTGCGATCAGTTCTACTCCGACTTTCTCAAGGAGTTCAATATCGAGCTCGTATTCCTTCATCTCCCCGGCGCGACGAGGGAGCTCATATGTATTGAGCTTAAAAATCTCTGGTAGTCGTGACATATGAATTAATCTGCATCTGAGAGTTGCGCCAGGGCATCTTTATCACCGGCACCAGCTAAGCGCTCACGGCCACGAGCAACGGCATCAGATGTCTTATTTAAAATTACTTCTAAAGTTGCAAGTCGTCCATCGATGAACTCCTCAACTTCCGCTTTCTCTTGTGTAGCTAGTTCACGCGCCTCATCAAGTATTTTACGAGCCTCATCATGCGCTATTTGAACAATAGATGTTTGTTCTACCATTCGTGCAACATCTTCACGTGCCATCGAAATCATTTGTTCGGCGCTCAATCGGCCTTCTTCAACAATTGCATCCCGCGAAGCAATAACTTTTTGTGCCGAATCAAAATCTGTAGGTAGAGCGGCACGTACTTCATCGAGAAGTTCTAACATCTCTCCGCGATGCACAACACAACTTGCCGACAGTGGGACACCACGAGCTTCTTCAACCATAGTGATTGCAGATGCCAACTTCTCGATTGAATTCATGGGTTACTTCCCACCTACTCGAAGTTTTATCGCGGTATTTACATTTGCTGGAATCATGGATGAAACATCTCCTCCATAGTGCGCGAGCTCCTTAACGATTGATGATGAGAGAAATGAGTATGTAGGCGCGGTAGCCATAAGCATGGTCTCAACACCCGATGCCTGCAGATTTAACTGCGCCATCTGGAGCTCATAATCAAAGTCGGTGACCGCTCGAAGGCCTTTAACAATCGTTGTTATGTCATTGCTCTTGCAATAATCAACGAGCAATCCACTCCATGAGTCGACGGAAACATTTGGTAAATCTTTTACACACTCGCGAATCATCTCAATACGCTCAGGAACGCTAAAGAGTGAAGACTTCGTGCGATTCTCTAAAACCGCGATTACCACGTGATCGAAGTGGGCGCTGGCCCGCTTAATGATGTCGAGATGCCCAAAAGTGATGGGATCAAAGGATCCTGGGCAGACTGCGCGCTTCATGGCTCAAACGCTAGCAAGAGATGGGGCAGTTAGCCATTCTCAGGGAGAGTAATTACCGTAGTAGATAGTGGCAGCGCCGTATTTCCTCTCCCTCACCGCGCTAAATCCTTCAGGCCAGCTAAATTTCGAACCCCTTGCAGTGCGCTCAATCGCCAAAAGCGCATCGTTTTTTAGATACTCACCAACGTGAAGTTTGCTGATTACATCTTCTACCTCGGTATCTGTGAAATCAAATGGTGGATCTATATAGACGATGTGATATTTCTCTTGTGCGGCATCACTCACAAAACGTTGCGCAGAAATGGGATAGAGGTGGAACTTCCCGACTGGTAAGTTTTTTTTCACTAACTCATAATTAATCTCAATTGTTTTCTGAGCCTGCGGATCTCTTTCTACAATATGGACGATTGATGCACCACGTGAGAGTGCTTCAAGGCCAATAGCACCAGAGCCTCCAAATAAATCTAAAACATTCAGACCTAAGAAATCACCGAACTCTGATGTCAGAGAGGAAAATAGACCCTCTCGGGCGCGATCTGATGTTGGACGTGTGGCACCCGCGACGGTACCTAAAGTACGTCCCTTCGCAACCCCAGCAATGATTCTCAAGCGTCAACCCTTATCTAAGAAATCTACGGCAGCATTTCGTGCCACACGTGCAACTTCGGCACTGAGCGCAGGATAACTTGTTAAATCACTTGATGTTGCAATCACTGCCTCTGCATCTGAGCGAGCGGTTTCAATCAACGCCTCATCCCGTAATACTCGAAGCAAGCGGAGATGGGACTGTGTTCCAGATTGACTTGCGCCTAATACATCGCCTTCACGGCGCTGCTCTAAATCGATCCGTGAAAGTTCAAAACCATCCAAGGTCGAAGCAACTGCATCTAGTCGAATCCGTGCTGCGGTTTCGATGGGAGCTCGGCTCACCAAAAGACACAAACCTGATGAACTCCCTCGACCTACTCGACCACGTAGCTGATGAAGTTGAGATACGCCAAATCGATCGGCATCCATAATGACCATGACCGTTGCATTTGCTACGTCAACACCAACTTCAATCACCGTCGTTGAGACAAGAACGTCGATTTCACCCGCGGCAAATGCACGCATCGTGGCATCTTTTATCTCACTACTCTGCCGGCCATGTAGTTCGGCAACCCGCAGGCCTTTAAGGGCCCCCTGTGCAAGTTGTGGGGCTAACTCACTAACAGATGCGATATCCGGTGAGTCTTCGCCAAAGAGAAAATCTATATCTGAACCAGCATCACTTCCTGCCTCAATGCGTGGAGCTACGACATAGGCCTGGTGACCAGCTGTGACTTCTTCACATATTCGCTCCCAAGCCCGCGCCAAAAACGCCGGTTTTTCAAGTACAGGAATTATGTGCGTCGTAATCGGTTGTCGGCCTAACGGTAACTCTCGCAAAGTGGATACATCAAGATCACCAAAGACCGTCATAGCAACTGTTCGTGGAATCGGCGTGGCCGTCATCACTAATAAATGTGGCGGTTTCTGTGCTTTAACTTTGAGTGCGTCTCGTTGTTCGACACCAAATCTATGTTGCTCATCGACAACGATTAAACCTAAATCTTTGAACTCAACTTTTTCTCCCAGCAATGCATGTGTGCCGATAATTATTCCTGCATCACCATTAGCAGCAAGTGAGAGTGCCTCTTTTCGTGCCGCACCACTTTGAGAACCAGTAACAAGAGTGATACGAGTTGCCTTATCAGCACCACCCAACGTTCCACCTTCGGCTAATGCTCCTAATAGTTTTTCAAAGGTTCGAAGATGCTGGGCGGCTAACACCTCAGTCGGTGCTAGCAACGCAGCCTGTCCGCCGCTATCGACAACAGCTAACATCGCTCGCAGTGCAATTACCGTTTTACCTGATCCAACTTCACCTTGAAGTAGTCGGTGCATAGGGTGCGGCTGGGCCAAATCTGACTCAATCTCTTTAATAACGGCCATCTGTCCACCTGTGAGTACAAAGGGAAGTGATGCGTCAAAGGCTTCCAACAGGCCGCCTCTAATAGTTTTACGTGAAATAGTATTGAGCTTCTTTAACTCATTACGTCGCATAACCAACATAAGCTGCAGCAGGAAAGCCTCATCAAATGTCAACCGCTCGCGCGCAGTATCGGCATGCTCTAAATCTGCAGGATTATGAAGTTGAACAAGGGCTTGCTGTAACGTCGGATAGTTGTGAGCCACACGAATCTCATCTGGTAAAAAATCGATGACCTCATCCAGTGATGAGATAGCCATCTCTACGCACTGCGAAATTTTCCACGAAGGCATCTTTGATGTTGCCGGATAGACGGGTAGATATTTTCCAGCAAAACTCTTGGTTGCATCGTCAACATCTGCGCCGTCGGCAATGAGTTGATAATCCGGGTGGGATAACTGTCTCTTTCCATTAAAAATACCGACTTTGCCAGCAAATAATCCTTGAGTTCCTACCTTTAACTCTTTTTCTCGCCAAGCTTGATTGAAAAAAGTAAGTGAGAGTTTCTGGCTTCCGTCGGTGACAATCACCTCCAAAATACTCGTCTTGCGACCACGCATAGGGCGATTTGCCGAACTAAAAACCTCGGCAAGAATCGTTACCTCATCACCCTCTTGAAGTTGAGCGATATCTGTGAGCTCGCCACGGACCATGTATCTGCGGGGGTAGTGGCGCATTAAATCGCCGACGGTTTTAATGCCAAATGCGTCATCAAGAACCTTCGTGGTCCGGTCGCCCACTACTTCAGAAAGTCTGCTCTCAAGGCTGGCCACAGAGTAATTCTCTCGTGTATTCGAGCTCAATTAGCCCATGCCACGCATGGATTGGCGTACTCATAGCCCCCCGCGATATCCTTTCGCCCTGCCCGTTATGGGCTAAGGCACCAATCACTAGATCTATAAAGGAGTACCGCTGTGGCATCAACATGCGATATCTGTAGCAAAGGCCCAAGCTTTGGTAACAACGTCTCTCACTCACAGGTAAAGACACGTCGTCGCTGGAATCCAAATATTCAGCGCGTACGCACAATGGTTGGTTCAACACCTAAGCGTCAAAACGTGTGTACTTCATGTCTGAAGGCTGGAAAAGTTACTCGTTAATTACTGTTAATTGAAATGGCGCCAGGTGTCTGGCGCTTTTTCCATCTCTAAACCGATTACTCCGTGACCTTCAATAACTTTTCCGATACACAGCCCCGGCAGATTTTTTCCCGTTGCAAGGAATGCATGATCCTCACCCCCACAAAAAATCCACTGCCAGACATCTATGCCAGCTTTCTTACTCAACTCTGCTAGCGCATTGAATTCGGGGTGGGTGCTAAATGCCTCTCGGTCGAAACTTAAACCCACACTAGATGCACTGGCCAACTGTTTAGCCTGAGTAACAAGTGCATCGCTCACATCGCACATAGAGGTTGCACCTGCATCTGTCATAGCAACCGCAGCGGAGTAATCAACACTCGGTGCACAGAACTGCTCGATCGCATATGCCTGTAAATCATCTGGCGCATCTTCTTCAATGACGGCTAATCCAGCTGCCGACCAGCCTGGGAGGGATGAGATATAAATTGAATCTCCCAGTTGAGCCCCGCTTCGTAGGACCGCATTTTCAATCTTTCCTATGGCAGTTATAGAGATAACTTTGATTGCACCGCGAGTTAAATCACCGCCCACAACTACTGCGCCACAACTTCGAGCTTCGTGCGCGATTCCATGGGCGAGATCACTAATCCACTCCATGGTTTCATCGCCGGTTAAAGTAACGGCTACAACTAAATACTCAGGTGTAGCACCCATTGCATAGATATCGGCCAAGTTCGCCGCCGTTATCTTGCGTCCAATATCGAAGGCGCTCGACCACTGAGTTTTAAAATGCGTTCCCTCAACGGCCATGTCAGTTGTTACTACCGATTGAGGTGATGTTTTAACTATCGCCGCGTCATCGCCAATACTAACCAGTACCCCGGCGTGATGAGCCTGGAAGATCTCCGCCAAGACCGAGATAACCTGCTCTTCATCGAAGTTCATATCCCTAACCTTAACCTTTTTGCACTAGCGAGTATTGCCTTATCTGAAGTAGCCTTTGGACTCCAAGGAAAGGAAGAAGCGATGTCAATACAGGCCTATATTTTAATTCAGACTGAGGTCGGCAAAGCTAGCTCGGTTGCCAAGGCAGTCTCTGCAATCGCAGGCGTAACTCTCTCAGAGGGTGTCACTGGTCCTTACGATGTCATCATGCGTGCAGAGGCACCCAGCATGGAAGAGTTTGGTCGCGTTATTTTATCTAAGGTACAAGCCGTCGCTGGTATCACTCGCACGTTGACCTGCCCAGTAACTTACTGATTACTTTAATTTTTCTCTGTGCGAACCTTATTTCGGAATGCCCAATGCTGGTCTGCAGGAGAAGAGATCTTTGATGGAATTCTCATTGAAGATGGATTAATTACTGCAACAGGTATAGAGGCATTATCTTCACCCCATGATGAATCTGTAGATTTAAATGGTGCATTTGTTATTCCAGCATTTCTCGATGGACATGCACACCCAATTTTTGCTGGTCGCGAGGCTGCTGGACCAACAATTAATAGCCTCAGCACGGTTGATCAGATACTCGACGAAGTTAAGAACTTTGCCGAGAAAAATCCAACTGCCTCTTGGATAATCGGCGGTGCTTACGAGGCCGCAATTATTGACAGCGGTGACTTTGATGCCAACTGGTTAGATTCGGTGGTTTCAGACCGACCAGTCGTTTTGCACGCCGTCGATCACCACACAATTTGGGTCAATACAAAGGCCCTCGATCTTGCAGGTATTACTGAACACACTCAAGATCCAATCGGTGGCACAATCGCCCGCCGTGCCGATGGAAAACCAAAAGGTACATTGCGCGAACCCAGCGCAATGGCTCTCATTCTCGATATCGCCCCGGCCGACACAGTTGCCAGTGATGTAGAGGCGATAAAACGCGCATGTGCGTCTTACCTTGATGCTGGAGTTACCGCAGCGACAGATTCGTGGGTTGAAAAAGATATGGCACAGGCATACTTAGCCGCCGCTAAATCTGGAGATTTATCCATCGCTATGAACCTCTCTTTCCTTGCTAGCCCAACGAACTGGAGAGAGAAAGTCGAAGAGTTCATTGCACTGCGTGAAGAGTTTTCACAGTTGTCTGATCCAGATTTAGTCAAAGCTAACAGTATTAAGTTTCTTGCCGATGGTGCATTGTCTGTAGGTACTGCAGCGCTCATGGAACCCTACATAGATAACCCTGATACAACAGGGATAAAAATCTGGGATGACGACGAGCTATTAGATGCACTCTCTGTTTTCGATATGCTCAAATTCCAAGTACACATCCACGCAATTGGAGATGCTGCAGTAAAACAAGCCTTAGATGCTATAGAGGCCATGATGCGCATAAACCCTAACTGGGATAGGCGCTCGGTCATCGTGCATGCGCAGTTGATCTGCGATGAAGATCTACCCCGTTTCAACCGCTTGGGCGTAGTGGCAAATATTCAACCTCTCTGGTGCCACTTAGACCCTATGAATAAAGAGTTAATTCTTCCCCGAATAGGTGCAGCCAGAAATGATCTCCAGTATCGATTGAGAACGCTCATCGACAGTGGTGCACTAATCGCCTTTGGTAGTGATTGGCCAGTAACAAGTGAGATTCCGATTTTGGCTCTATCGGTACCAGTGAACCGACTGGCGCCAGGAACTAGAAGCGAAACAGGCTGGAACATCAGCGAGTCCATAACAATGGAAGAGTCGCTCACATTTTATATCAGAAATACTGCCTACCAAATGTTTCGTGACAAGGAGCGCGGCTCACTATCCCCCGGCAAGAAGGCAGATTTCATCGTGTTAGAGAAGAGCTTATTCACCATAGATCCCAGTGAGGTTTCAACTATCAAAGTAAAAAGGATCTATAAAAACGGGGTAGAACTCCGTTAACACCTTATTACTCTTAAAACCTTGAAGATACTCACTTTCTGAGATTAAAAAAATTCAATCTGGATAGTTAGAAAGATTATTAAGATGTGGTCAAGTTAGTATTGAAAATAGAGAAACCCCGCAGGATAGTCTGCGGGGTTTCTCTATTAACTCTTTAACCGTGGATTGTTGCTACCTCTTTGATAGCAGCTGGTTTCTGTGATGATAGATACCCCAGAGCAACAAGTCCGAGGATCATCCAGACTCCCATCGCATATGCACCATATGTAAGTGGCGCTGCAAGAGAGACGATGAAACTAAGACCTGGCATACCTGTGATACCTGCAGCATTAAAGAAGCCAGGGATCAAAAATAGGAAGCCAACGATTGGAACGAGGATATGGATTATAGGGCGGCGCTCTTCTTTGCGGTGCTTGGTGAAGTAACCGATGCAGGCAAGGTTTGCGATCATGTAAACAGGTACTACGGCAACTACAAGACCAGTTGCGATGATTCCAAAGGCGGTCTGTGGTGAATACTTTGCGCCAAGACCGAGTGCTAGTACCAATCCAACTACCAACTGCACGATAACTGCGTTACGTGGAGTCTTATGTTGTGGATCGATCTCAGCCAGCATCTTTGGAAATACCCCTGCGCGACCGAAAGCAAATGCAGTTCGTGTAAATACATTCGCTCCAGCATTAGCGTTAGCGATAGTTGAGTTTATGATTGCAAAGAGAACCAAGATCCAGAAGATGGTTCCAACGCCCTTTGCAACAGCATCCCATGGGGCACCGTTGTTATATGCGGCAAAGTCCTTGAACTTATCTGGGCCGAAGGTAACAACTGCAGCATAAGTTGTGAATGCATAGAGTGCACCGATTGATAGCGTTGCATACATAACTGCTTTAGGAATGTTCTTCCGTGAATTCTCAGTCTCTTCTGCAAGTGGGGCTGCTGCTTCGAAGCCAGAGAAGGCAAGGAGGCAAAAGACCGATCCTGCGATTACGCCAGACCATCCTTCAAAGCCAGTTGCATTTGCATAATGTGGCGAGAAAACGGCGAGGTCGTTATTTGATCCAGCCTTAACCACAAGAACAATTCCAACAAGTAAGAACACGCCGATTTCAATGGCACCGAGAATGACACCAGTTCGCGCAGATGAGCGAACGCCTTTATAAACGATATAGCCAACAAGTAATGTGCCGAGAACCGTGAAGATCCACCAGTTGCCAACTGCGAATGAAGGTTGTTCTGCATTCCATTCACCTGCAACAGTAAAGCCAAGTTGCAGCATTACCAACGGTACTATCAGGATTTCAACGGCTGCATACGCCCAACCGACAAGGAAGCCAACCCAAGGGCGAAGTCCAACAGCACTGTAAGTTGCAACAGAACCCGCTGAAGGAATATGGGCTGCAAGTTGTCCGATACTGGATGCGGTGAAAAAGATACCGATGAAGGCGAAGATAACTGCAAGTGGCAGTGCTCCCCCTGCAAGCGGTGACCCGAAGGGAATCGACGCAGCAATAGCTGCGCCAGGGGCCATCGAACAGATTGATTGGAATACGACCTCGCGTAAACCAACCGCATTCTTTTCTAGTTGTGCCACTTATTTTCTCCTTTTCAGTGTGTGTTGCTTTTAGAACACCAGAAATTCATTCGAATACCTGGAATCTTCTCTATATATTAAATGGCTTTGGGGCGCGTGAAATCTTGGGAACACGCATCTTAGCTACAGCAAAACCATCTGGCATTGGATGACAGTTCTGCGCGATGCCGAGATCGCCGGCAACTGACAGAAAAATAAACGCATCTTCGATAGTAAATCCCCACTCGTCGACTAATAACTTGGCAGCCTCATCACACGCATGTTTTAGGGCATCTTGAATGTTGCTTGCAGTTCCATGGGTTATCCACGAATCCTTGAGTTCGGTTACTGGCCAGCCAGCAGCGTTACCTTTTATTAGGTCAACTTTGATTAATCCTGTTCCGCCGATTTCGACGCCCGTGCCGGAAATTTCGCCATCTCCCATAGATGCGTGCATATCACCTATAGCTAACTGGCCTCCCGGTTGAAATACTGGCAGGTGAACCGTCGCCCCGATTCCATTTAAATGATCATCCATATTTCCACCATGGCGATCGGCGAAGAATGTTCCAATCTCACCAGATGCTGGTGCAACACCGATTACACCAAACATGGGGCGCGTTGGAAATGTAACGCCATTTGATTCCATCGTGATCATGCCATCTTTAACTGTAAAGATGCGCGTCTGTGGAGACATTGCCTTATCAATTAGTTGTCCCCATTGTGGAATAACCATTCCAGCACCTTGTGGACCAGGATTGATATCAATGATTGAAACTGAAAGTGAATCGCCAGGTTCGGCGCCGATAACCTCAATTGGTCCAGTCGCGCTATTGATGCGCGTCATATCCAGAGTTAAAAGTGTGTCTGACTCTTTCTGAACTTGGCCAGTGAAGCAATCCCAAGTTTCAATCTCAATGACGGTTCCTGGTTGAACAGAAACCACTGGTTTCATATCCGCGTTATAGGCCCAGATATGTTGGTCTCTGCTTAGTTTTATAGTTGGTTGCATATTATAAAATAGCAGGAAAGGGAGGTAAATTGAGTTAAGTGGATACATAAAAACTGACTTTTTCTTACCAGGCAGTACATCCGTGGCCGAGGTACGGCCAGATTGCCTGCTAACTCTTAATGAGAGAAGGCAAGGAAGGACCTTCCTGAGAAAACTTCGATTTCGCGCTTATTCAGCCAAGTTTTCTTGACAAGCAAATACGAGATTGATGCTATCGAAAGCACCACACTAGCAACTTGGCTCGGCGCTTTTCGAGTACTTGTTTTAGAGTTATCTGGTTGGTACATATAGCGGACGAGACGCCTTAGCAAAAACATCCGCTTGAACTAGAACCGCCCACCAGATGAGCTATCAGTACTTAACTTCTGTGAAAGATAAATCGGCACGATTGATATGAAAACTAATGTGGCAGCAACAACATTTACTATAGGGGTTTGATTTGGCCGGAAAAGATTGTTATAGATCCAAATAGGTAGGGTTTGGATTCCGGGGCCCGCAGTAAAGGTAGTAACCACAATTTCATCAAATGAAAGCCCAAATGCCAACAAGCCACCTGCGAATAAGGCAGAGGCCATATTTGGAAGAGTTATTAATCTAAAAGTTGTTATTCCATTAGCACCTAAGTCCATTGATGCTTCTTGTAGTGATGTTCCCATGCGGCGTAATCGAGCGACGGCATTGTTGTAGACAACCACGATGCAAAAAGTGGCATGACCAATAACTACGGTGAGCAAGCCCGTAGACATTCCCAGCTGTTTCGTAAATGCGTTATTCAGAGCGATTCCCGTGACCACACCTGGCAGCGAAATAGGAAGTACTACAAGTAATGAGATTACGTCTTTGCCAAAGAAGTCATAACGGCTTACCGCAAAAGCCAAAGCAGTACCGAGCAATAGAGCGATGAAAGTTGCCGACAAGCCAGCGATAATTGACCATTTGAGTGCATCACGAACACCTGTGTTATCTAGTGCCATACCCCACCATTTAGTGGTCAACTCTGTGGGTGGCCAGCTAAAGGTACGGCTGGAATTAAATGAATTAATTACAACCACTGTCAAAGGAATATAAATAAAGGCAAGACCGATACCAAGTAATGTAGCCAGCAGAAAACGCGCATTACGAGAAATAGTCATCAGAGGTTCGCTAACGCACCGGTGCGACGCACCATCCAGAGGTAAATAGCCATAATAGTTACTGGAATTGTTGCAATTGTTGCCGCAAACGGCAGGTTAATACTGAAATTTTGATAAACAACATTTCCAAGCATCTGTAATTTTCCACCAATAATAGTTGCAGTTATGTAGTCGCCAAGGCTGAGCGAGAATGTAAACATCGAGCCGGCAACTAAACTTGGAAAAATTAGTGGCAAAACTACGCGGCGAAATGTGTGCCAATTATGAGCACCTAAATCACCGGATGCATCTAGCAAATTATTCGGAAGTCGCTCGAGTCCGGCATAAATCGGCAAGATCATGTAAGGCAGCCAGAGGTAGGACAATCCGATAACGATTGCTGGACCACCGAAACCTGGTGACTTAAAACCAATAGGGCCGAGCAGCCATTCGAGTACGCCATTGCCTGGTTCTAGCATGGTGCGCCAAGCATAAATTTTCACTAAATATGAGGCCCACAACGGTGTGAGAATTAATGCCACCAAGATTTTACGGGATCTTGGTTTAGCGATTTTTGCCATGTAGAAAGCCATTGGGATTGCGAGTATCGTGCAAATTATTGTTACAGAAATTGCAATTCCGAGGGTGCGCAGTACAACATTCTTATACGCAACATCTGTCAACATGTCTTGGAAATTTCCCAAGTTAAAAATCTGTAAAACATTTCCGGTAAATGAATCTATAGTGAAAAAAGCAGTCACTAGCAAGGTTGCTAGAGCCCCTAAATAAGCGACCACTAACCACAGTATCGGCGCGGTGAGGAGAGCAGCAAGACGAAGTTTTGGATTTTTATGCATAGTGTTTGAAATATTCTGCAATTCGCTGCCTCCTTCGCTTAATTTAATTCATTGATGAGCATAAAAAACCGGGCGCAGGTTTCACTGCGCCCGGTTTATTACTTATGAGTTACGCAGGCTGGACCAAGCTTTGACCCATTCAGCATAAGGAACACACTTGGCATCAGTGCGGCCATCTAGGCACGCCTCAGTTGGTGTATTCCAGTAGTAGACATCTTCCCAATAAGCATCATCTGCAGCATGGAAAGTTGCACAGTGATTCTTATCTGCTGTCAGATCACATGATTTGGCATTTGATGGAGCTTCGCCAAACCATTCTGCAACACCAGCATTTGCCTCAGGTGATGCAATGTGGTTGATCCACATGTAGGCGCAGTTAGGATTTTTGGCTTTAGAAGAAATCATCCACGTATCAGACCAGCCAGTTGAACCTTCACTAGGCTTAATTCCTTCAACCTTGGTGCCTTCGCCCTTAGCCAAATTGATATTGACCTGCCATGTAGTACCAAGAACTGTTCCACCTGATTTAATTGATGCGACGTGCTTGAGGTAATCGCCCCAATATTCACCAATGAGTGGCTTTTGAGTCTTAAGCAATTCAACAGCTGCATCAAATTGCTTTTGATCTAAGGCATATGGATATTCAATACCTAAATCAGGTTGTGTTGCCATCAAATAAAGAGCAGCATCTGCAATATAGATTGGCGAATCATAGGCAGTGATCTTGCCCTTATATGGTGAATTCGCATCGAATACAGTGCCCCATGATGTTGGAGCTGGATTGACGATATCTGTGCGGTAGGCCAGTAAGTTTGCGCCACGTCCGTGAGGCACGCCATATGAAACGCCATCAACTGAATTCCACTGTTGCAGTTTCAAATTATCGAAAATGTCAGCGTAATTTGCAATTAAATCGGTATTTACTGGAGCAACGTCTCCACCGTAAATCAAACGAAGTGAAGCATCTCCTGATGCGGATACCACATCATATTCACCAGTTTTCATTAAGGCGACCATGTCGTCGGATGTTGCACCATTCTTAACGTTGACTTTACAACCAGTTTCTTCTTCAAAACCAGTTACCCAATCAACATTAGGATCAGTAGAACCATTTTCAACATATCCCGCCCATGCGACAAGATTTACTTGTCCTTCACCTGCACCAAGTGATTCCATCATAGGGACGTCAGGAACACCGCTACTTGAAGCGGCATCATTGCTACTAGAGCAGCCTGCAAGTATGAGCGCTGCAACTGAGGCAACTGCTATTTGTGAAAACAGACGCTTCTTTTGCATCTGTACCTCCATCTTGATCATCCATACTCAGCGGTTGAATATGGCCACCCAATTCATTACTGAACTAGGAATTCTTTCTCACGCGGCCATGACAGAGTCACGACATCGCCTATCTTTAGGTTTTTATTTAGTTGAGTAGAAATCATTGAAAAGCCAGCTTCGGTGTCAAATAAATATCTAGTAGCTGACCCGACAAATATCTCATCACGAAGAGTTCCTTTTACTGAGCGGTCTCCAGTTGAAGAAGAACTAGAAACAGCGATATATTCTGGGCGAATATTTATCTTCTTACCATCGATTTCAATTCGATTGGTTTGACCAACAAACTCAGAGACAAATTCACTCTTTGGGTTTTCATAGATCTCGCGTGGGGTACCAAGCTGTTCAATTTTGCCGTGATTAAAAACAGCGATTCGATCACTCATGGTGAGAGCCTCTTCTTGATCATGTGTGACGAAAATAAACGTTATTCCTACTTCGCGTTGCAGCGCTTTTAATTCAATCTGCATCTGTTCACGCAATTTAAGATCAAGTGCCCCTAATGGTTCATCCAGCAGCAGTACTGAGGGTTTATTCACCAACGCCCGAGCAAGTGCGACACGCTGTCGCTGGCCACCAGATAGTTCAGCCGGTTTTCGATTCTCATAACCTTCAAGACGAATCTGTTTTAACGCGATGAGGGCTTGTTTGCGCCGGTCTTCTTTAGAGACACCTTTTACGCGCAAGCCATATTCAATATTTGCTAAAACATTCATATGTGGAAAGAGTGCATAATCCTGAAAGACTGTATTCACATCGCGCTCATAGGGTGGCAACTGCGAAACATCTTTGCCGGCAAGTGTGATTGTTCCCGAATCAGGTTTTTCAAAACCGGCAATCATTCGCAGTACTGTTGTTTTGCCCGAACCCGATGGCCCAAGAAGAGTCAGAAATTCCCCTTCCCGAATATCTAGATCCACCCCATCTACAGCCCGTACATCTCCGAATGAACGTTTCAGCGAACGTATAGACACAACCACGGCAGCAGACATGAATGAAACTTTACCGATTAACTCTCAGTTTTTTCACGGGATGCAAGCGAAACACCGAAGCATGGCGAGAGAAACCAATATTTTGACCCAGACGCCAAGGAAGGGAAAGGAAAAAGGGCCGAGGTGGTTAGCCCGAGCCCTTTTTCTTATGTTTATGCATCAATATTTTGATGTATTCAATCTACGATCACGAGTGGGATATTAGATTTCTTCCTCTACCCAAGTTCCGCCACTCTTCCATTGAATTTTGGGATTCTTTTGACGTTCGGCATTTTGTGATTCCCAGTTCTTATCTGAGAAAATTTTCGCAGCTGATTTACCAAAATCCTCAAAACTGCCATGTTGAACAAGAATTACGAAGGAACTATCTTCTCCATACCAACCAGACATGACCTTTACTTCGGCCCCCGTTGCAACTCTTAGATCCTTCACGAAATCCTTTAGGCGAGTACGTGCATCTGCGTCAGTAGTCTTTTCGTAAGCATCACACTTCCAAACTTCCCATACTTGTGCCATTTTCTCTCCCTTTATTGTTGTTGATTCAACAAGGTAGTTCTATGAAAGGCGCGTGTCAATGGGTTGATCCAAACGTCAAGCGCGGGCGTGCGTATCCCGTTTTCAAAGACGCTGCCTTCTGTTAACTCTTAACTAGCAGGCCAGGGGTTCGAACCCCTCACAACCCACTTATTTCTTTTTATAGCCAGTAGGACATGTTGGTTTAGCGGCCGTGACCTTCTTGATGATTTTCCCTTTAACGCATGTAATAGTAAATTTCTTAACTGCTGCTGCTGCTTTATCGGCTGCTGCTTTATCGGCTGCTGCTTTATCGGCTGCTGCTTTATCTGCTGCTGCTTTAGCTGCTGCTGCTTTATCGGCTGCTGCTTTATCTGCTGCTGCTTTCATTATTGACTCAACGTTATTACCGGCCAAAAGAATAGCTGCTAAAGCTTTATCAACTGCAGACTTATCGGCGGCCTTTTGTTTAACAACTATTGGGACGTAGCCGATTTCAAGCCCCTTGGGTGGGGTAACCATTAAGCCCTCATCAAAACTGGCCAGAGAACCCACTGTAGGATCTTTCATCATTGAGAAATTATTCCATTCCTTCTGCATCTTCTCCATTGCACCCTGAATGCCTGCTTTTTCTGCAGCATTCATTTCAAACCTTTGTAAGGATGGTTGGTCAACAAACTTATACCAGCGGTAAGTAACTTGAGAGCCATCTCGTAAATCAGCAGTTAGATCGCCCGAGGCTGCAGGGCTTTGTTTCCACCAACTCGGCTCTTGATAAACATGTGTAGATGTTTGCATTAGTGAGCCAAATTTGGCATTAACTAGGGCAGTCGGGGCCTCTGACTCCTTAATTACAATGCGGCTACCGCCAACCTCTTTGTAATACTGTGGGATTTTCTCTAATCGAGCATCTCCACCCATAGAAAAACCGTACGCAGCTCGTGACTCAAATACTTTGACTGCTAGTAAACTAGATAGAGTCCCTAAAATCTTACCTTCTTGATAAATATTGGGAGATTGTGCATTTAGTAGGGGGGAAAATATTCCAGCGGCATTTGTTGATTGCGGCAGTGCGCCACCAGAGGCCAAGGCACTTCTGAATGAATCGGAGATTGCCGAAGAGCCATATGCAGTCAGATTTCTAGAGAATGCAAAATTTCCATTTGCATCAACGGGAAACTCAAGTCCAGGAATTTTTGTGTAAATAGTCCCGGCAGTATCGGTGTATTTATAGAATGGGATGGCAGCCCATTCAGCAGCAAGAGAGCCTAAACGTCCACCCTTTACATCTAGCGTTAATCCTTTCTGAACGGGGTTTTTCACAAGTCCATCTGCAAAGAACTGTGGTGCGATAAAGACCAAGGGGCCTTTGAAATTCTTAGAGTTAATAAACATCGTCCAACTATTTTCACCTGCCATATTGTTGTAGGCGTGATTAAAGGTGGGTAGTGGAAGTGACATCCATGAGTAACCAACTTGAGCCCCGCTAAAGTCAGGCTCTAGCGTTAGACCATCGGGTGGAATTAACATGCGATTACTGATTTGAACTAAACCAGTTCTATTTCGAGGTGTTGGGTCTTCGCCTAAGGCAAAGCCAAAGAAATTCCAGCCTGGGCCCTGCAATTGATTGGAATAGCAATCTTGAACTGGGCCGATAGTAAATTTCGGCATCAGCGTTTTAAACTTTTGACCCATCCACCATCCAAGACTTCCCTCAATCGTTTGCATTAAGTCAAAGCCTCGAGATCCATTGTTGATTGTGTCGGCTACTACCCATTCAGCTGCATTTGCACAAACCTTTTGAGCTATTGAGTCCGGTTCACTTTCATTATTTGGAGTTACCCAAGAGCCACTCAGTCCTAACTGCATGCCTTCTATTACGGTGTCGGTGAGCGGCCATGCAGTTGAATACCAACCAAACCCTGATCTAAAGTTATCTGGGACTCTATCGATCCAAGAGTTAACATAAAAACTTGGGTTTCCATCAGCAACACTCGCCCCCGAAAGCGCTCCGTGTTCAATTCGGATAAGAATAATCTTTGTAGAGGGATCTGTGACTGGAAATAACTCTGGAGTATTCAAGGATCGAAGTGAATTACTTGGCACTGCATTGTCTTCAATAAGACCCGTAGAGCTAACCGAATCGAATCCATAGAATGCGATGAGGTTAGCGTTGGTGATCGGACTCTTGACTAAAGAGTCTTGAACAACCTCGTTTGGAGTTCTCACTGATTTCCAAATCATTAAGTTGTCAATACAGCCAGTTATGCGCTCGCTGGCACCAGTGTCATATTGCGCACCGAGACGTGTGGCGGTACCTACGTTGTTCAGCACGTAATTATTGATTGTCGCAAACACTTTTCCATCGATGTAAAAGGTGCCCACTGAAGCCGAGGTGCGAGTCAAGGCAATGTGTACCCATTTCTGCAGTGGCATCTTTGCGCCAGTGTTAGCCCAAGTATCGCCAGCACGGATACCTAGATCAGGGTTAATACCTATATAGAAGGAATTTGGTTGTCCCCCTTGTGAAATTACCTCACCATAGGATTTATTGTCCTTGCTTAAATAGAAATCAAATTCGACAGTGAAGTTGCTATCTAAAGGAATTAATCTCGAGCTGGCCTCTAGATATTGTGTAGCGTTGAGTGACAAGCATGAGTCATTTGCAAGGGCGCTCGAGGAATTCCATTGACTTGGCAGGATGAGAAGCGTGCACACTGCGAGAAGGAATATCTTGCGCATTCATTGAGCATAGTCGATAAGTAGAGGGTTGCCCTAGATTCCGACAAATGAAATCCCCTGAGTAGCAACGAGGTAGCAACGCGGATAGTAGTTTGGATACCTAATTCGATATTTGAGTGTTTACTAGGCTTATTACATGCGGTAATGTGCGTGTTTAGTAGTGCGTAAGACCTTACTTCCGTTAACTCTTAATCAACGTAACCTACGCACCACAAACATAACTAAACCAACGACAACTAGGAAAAATCCCACCGGTAGAGTCAAGAACATAAACCAGATGTATCCCCCAGTACCGCTGCCTTCATCCCACATAGAGCCTCCTTGAAAGAGT
>WLMW01000032.1 GCA_009700025.1 Actinomycetota bacterium | reverse complement strand
TAGTAGCGGGAGCGGGACTTGAACCCACGACACAGCGATTATGAGCCGCTTGCTCTACCAAGCTGAGCTACCCCGCCAGGGGTGTGCTTTGAAAAGATCTCCGTCTAGTGAAGGAACTCTTTCGAGCCCCCCACCGGAATCGGACCGGTGACCTTTTCCTTACCATGGAAACGCTCTACCAACTGAGCTAGGGGGGCGCTGAGGCGCGAGTTTAACACGCCCCTAGAAATTTCATATCACGCTCAAAAATCAAGGGTGACTTCACCTCTTTATTAGTGCCATCAGTAGACGCTTACTTACGCCCGCAAAGCACCCTCAGACATTCCTCGCTGGAAGTTTCGCTGGAGGAATAGGTAAATAATGAAGATTGGTATGGCGGCAATCAAACTAGCTGCTGAAATAAGATTGAACTGGCTTCTAAATTGACCAATCTGTGAAGTGAGTCCAACAGGAAGGGTGTATTTCTCTGAATCTCTAATTAGTACAAGAGAGAGAATGAACTCATTCCAATTCGCCAAAAACAGAACAATAACGACCGTGGAAATCGGACCTTTTGATAAAGGCATGAGAACTCGTCTGATGATTTGACTCTCCTTGCAACCGTCGATGCGAGCCGCTTCAATTATTTCGCTTGAAAAGCGCGTCATAAATCCTCGGAAAATTAAGATAGAAAGTGGTAATCCCATCGCAGAGTATGCAATCGCTAACCCAATATGTGAGTTATAAAGATGAACAGTATTTAACTCTATTAACAATGGGATTACTAAAGCTGCTGGTGGAATGATAATTACGACAAGAAAAACTTTGTAGATTGACTCAGAGCCTCTAAATTTTAATTTTGTAAAAGCATACGCCGCTATAAACCCGACTACGGTTGTCAAAAGAACTGAAAAAAATGTCACAAATATACTATTTCGAAAAAACTGTGCCATTCCGTATTGATCCCAAGCGAGTTTAAAATTACCCCACACTGGAGTCTCTGGTAGAAAAGTTCCACCGATTGTTTCACTATCGCTTTTCAACGCCAGACTGATCGCCCAAGCCACCGGTAGCATTGTGAAAAGGCTCATGGCTACGCAAGTCACACTTATCCACATTAAAATTCGCTTAGACGGATATAGCAATCTTCTATTCATCTTCTTGACCCCTCGAGCGGAAAAAAGCCGCCGCCATGGCTAAGATAATAATTACTATGGCCGTCGCAGAGGCTGGTCCCATAAAACTCAATGAGAAAGCCTTCTGATACATATAAGTAGTAAGAACTTCGGTAGCTCTATTAGGGCCACCACGCGTCATTACATAAACAATGTCAAAAATACGAAGCCCGCCTATCAAATTCAAAAGCATTACCACCGATATAACCGGCCTTAAATAAGGGATGATGATGTAGCGAATGACCATTAAGCGGTTTGCTCCATCAAGTAGTGCGGCTTCAATAAGGTTTTCTGGGATGTTTTGAATTCCAGCGTGATATAAAATCATGTCATAGCCTGAAAATTGCCAGACAGTAGCCAAGATTATCGCCCAAATTGCCCACGTTGAATCCCCAAGAAAAAAGATTGGGTCAGAAGTTACATGAATAAACATTAAGAACTGATTCACTGCGCCAAAAGCCCCAAGTACATTTGACCACATAAGTCCGACAATAACTGCAGATAAAAGTACAGGTAAAAAGATGACCGTCTTAAAAACACCGCTGAATCTTGCTCCTGTGTTTACTATTAATGCAAATACAAACCCCAAAGTATTAAGCAATATAGTTGTAATAAAAGTAAATAGAAGAGTATTTTTAAAAGCAATCCAAAATACTGGATCATGTACAATCTCAATATAGTTATTAAATCCAACCCAAGTAATTTTATTAATATCAAAGCCTGCCCAATTACAGAATGAGATTAAGAAGACAAAGAGAATTGGTAGAGCTGCAAAAGCCAAGAAAAGTGACAAACTGGGTAGCACCATAAAAAAACCCAGGCGCGCGTAATGTTTAGAGAAGTTACTTTTTTTATTTACGTTTACAGTTTTACGTTCTTCAAGAGTTTCTTGAACAGTATCCACTAATTTTATTCCTATTCCGGGCTCAGAATTCATGAGTTAGTTATCGAATTTCACCGGGTGATCGAAGAGACCACCCGGTGAAATTCAATTCAACTTACGGTCTAGCTTTCATTAAAGCCTTGGACACGTCCATGCCTGATGAATCTCCATCAAGCATTGGCTGCATTGCATTGAGCAGAGCTGTGTACACAGATGATGTATAAATAACTCGGCTACGTGCAGTTGGTTGCCACTTCAAGAAGCTCTGGAAGAAAGGACTTATTCCTGCAGGAATGGTTACATCCCAAGCAGGTATAAATGCATACTTCAAGAGTTGTTTAGAACCTTCAGCATTTGTGAAGTACTTAAGGAACTCGACAGCGGCAGCTGCATTTCCGCCATCCTTTGGCATTGCAAACATTCTTGCTATTCCGCCAGTAGCACGCTGAACATCTGCGCCGCCACCAGGGAATGGGAACATACTCCATTTGAATTTTCCATTGACGGAAGTATCAACAAAGTCACTGGCAAAGTTTCCAATTGGATAATACATGCCCGCTTTTCCAGCAGTAAACAAATCCAGAGCTTCAGTAAATGAAGCCATAGAGTTTGCTCCTGGTGCAAACAGTCCAGATTTCACCATCGCAGCAACATTATCTCCTGCTTTAACAAGTGCTGGTGCTGTCCATGGAATAGTTCCAGCATCAGCAGCTGCTAATGCAGTTCCTGTTTTATCTGTATATGCAACTTGTGCAAACCAAAGATCTCCACCTACCCATTGATCTTTAAGTCCTACAGATAGACCATATAACTTTTTACTCTTTAGTTTTTTACCAATTTGAAGAAGATCTGCTGTTGAACGTGGTGGATTCAGACCTAATTTCTTGAAAACATCCACGTTATAAGCAATTTGCAATGTATTGAGATCAAGAGGCATCGCCCATTTCTTACCTTTTAAAGTAACGGCTTCTGTTCCTGATTTGCTAAATGCCGGAAATCCGGTTTTAAGGTAATTATCCATAGGAAGTAACTGTCCGGCATCTACAATGTCGCGGAACTCTCCAGCCCATGGGAGCTGCATAATATCGGGAGGATTTCCCGCAGCAAATGAAGCCTTAACCTTTGTAATATAATCAGCCCAGGCAATATATGTGAGCTTTACTTTTGCTCCAGGATTAGCAGCTTCGAATCTAGCTACCGCATCTTCATCAACAGTTTGGTAGTTTCCGCCACCATTCCAAGACCAAAACTCAACAGTGCCTGTAACTCCGGCAGCATGAGCAGATGGCACGATGAGAAGGCCGCCCAGCATGAAAATTGCTGTACTGATAGCAATTAAAAACTTCTTAGCCTCCCCCTTATTCCCTCTTAGTACTTTGGCCATATTGGCCCCCTTTTTTAAATTGGACAAATCTACCAATCCTGATGATTGATATGTCCGAAATGCTAAGTCCTCAAATACGCCTAGTCAAGCGTTTGACTAAACGTGTTTATTACGTCCAAAGTGGCAAACGCCACGACCTCTAAATGGGTTTCTATTGATTCCATAGGCTTGATGAGCGTGCCAGCGGCAATGCCATTGTTGTTGCGCCCCTGAACGCCACAGTTTGATGGCTCGATGCCTGTCAGGTACATGCCTTGGCCGAGCATCCTCCACTGCCAAAGATGATTAAGAATCTCTGTTTTATATCGAACTGCTAAGCCCATTCCTCCTTCCCGTCCAGCAACTGTAGGGTTCCATATCCCTGCAGTTCTAGAATTACTTACGTCACTGAATAAGTGCTCGAACACTTGGGCAGTAAAGCCCTCTTCTGGCGGAGTAAAATTTCGCGATAGAGACTTCATATCACCACTTAATTTTTCTCTAGATACAACTTCAGTTGAATCTATAAGCAACTCTGATGTATCAGAGACTATTGGGTATCCAAAATTGAAGTGGTAAAGAATTAAGGCTTCTACTTCGCTAAATCCCTCATTAATAATTTGATCCTTCAGGATTATGATGGGACTTCCTACCTTAAATGTGTAACTTCTTTTAAGAAGTAAATTGCATCCGTAAACTGATGTTTCTCTTATCTTTCCCGAAATAGTTAGGGTCGGAATACCTTCTTCATCCAGATCAACAGTGTGGTTGACCTCATGCGCAGGTGTATTAGAAAATCTCCCATGAATCGGCTGAACTTCGTCATCATTAGTAAATCCGGGGCCCACATTTCTCAAACCCGCAGTTACCATCAAGCCACCATGAAAACTCCGCAACCAGTCATGATCTTGAAATAAACCTGGATGAGTAATGCCAGTGCTCGAAGTCCAATGCAGCGGCATGCCTTCAAAATATGCTGGACCAATGTCCATGCCGCGATCAATTAGGATGAGTGTGCTTATACCTCCAAGCACATTAACCTCAATCGCGCGCGTACCAATTGAAGGCCCATCGGTAAGAGTTACTTCTCGCGCCGATATCACATGTGAAATGTCGCCTACTCGTGCACGCAAATAACCCCAAGTGAATTGATTTTCGGTATTTTTGCTCATAATTTAAATGGATTTCACCGCAGTGAATCCACCATCCACCACCAAATTGCTACCCGTTATATATAAAGCTTTATCTGAGCAGAGGAATACAACCGCATCAGCAATCTCAGAGGCTTCACCGATTCGATGAAGGGCATTGGCGCTCTTAACGGTATCGAGAAACTCTTCAGCTTTTCCAACATTCATATCTGCCAGATCTCTTGTGAGCATTGGAGTATTGATAGTTCCCGGAGAAATCGCGTTAACTCGAATATTGCCATTCCCCACTTCTAGCGCAAGGGTTCTTGCAGCCGCTATAACTCCTGCCTTCGCTGCGGCATACACCACACAACCAGGTAAAGAGTGTGAGGCTTGAACCGATGAAGTTATGACAATGCTGCCACCTCCAGCTCGGCGCATTGCTGGAATTGCATGCTTACAAGTAAGAAGTACGCCTTTGAGATCTACATCGAGAAGTAAGTCTAAATCGACTTCTTCCATTTCCTCTAATGCAATATAGCGCTCCACGCCTGCATTTGAATGAAGAATATCCAAACTGCCGAGTTCTGATTCGGTTTCCTGAAAAACTCTCTTTACTTCTGACTCTACGCTTACATCCATAATTTTTGTTACTAACGATGGAAATCCAATGTCTATAGCTAAAGCTTTGGTTTCATCCAAACCTTTCTGAGAAATGTCAGTTGCAACAACTGTGGCTCCAGCCTTCAAAAGTCCGAGAGCAGATGCCCGCCCAAGTCCAGATCCGGCTCCAGTCACTATTGCCACTTGACCATTAAGCGAACTAGACCAAATATTCATATCTTGTCCCATATCCAGGATCCAATCTCTTTTAATCAACCGTTTGTCTAAAATAGCATGATGAACGATATTGTTAAAGACTTACGCTGAAGATTCTTTCCTACTGCCTAGTTTGCGCTTACTTAAAGTGCTAATAGCCGCGGATCGGCAGTGGATTTAGTCAAACGCTTGACTTAGTGTGTTTAATTGATTAGCCTCCCTAGCATGCTTAAAAACTCTCCTGTCGAAATAGACCAGAAAGCCTCATCGCTGTCACTACGTAGCGGAAACATAGGACTCGAATTTATAAAGAGTCACAACGGTTGGTATCTCAGTGAAGTTAAAACACTAATCGGTGACAACTGGAGGACTGCGCTACTTGGAACTGATGGCAAAGAGTTCTCGAGTGGCCTTGGATGCGTCAATGCGGAGACTTTGTCGTGGATTGAAGAGTCACATGGCCGAATCGTGATCTGTCTTGAAGGTGAAACTAAAGACTGGGAAGCAAAATCAACTATTGAAATGTTTCCAAAAGAGAGTGAAATTCAACGAACCCAAATTTATCGTCCAAAAAAAGAGCTCACAACGCGTTTTGGTAGTGGATTCGAAGTTGCAACAAGTGAAAAGGTTTCATACACCTATCCATTGCGAGTATTTGGAAAAGCACTACCAATTCAGCCCACTAATGTTACTTCAGATGTCTCGTGGGCTTTGCCTTTGCCATTTCATCTTTTAGCTTTTGATAAATTTGTTGTCGGGTATGGCATTGATCGTTCCCAAAGTGAAGGAACACTAACCTTAGTCTCAACTGATAAGAACTTTCGTATCGGTGTACAAATGCCAGATAGAACTGAGCAACCACAAGATTTAGCCCCTACTGTGACTGAGCCACATTTAGTTCGAGTTGGCGAACCAGATGATGATGTTTTTGCAGCACGTTCATCAATTAAACTTACTGAAGTTATTCGATTTGGTGAGCTAACACTTGGAGATCCATTTTTAAGAGCTCTGGAAGTTATGGCCCCTGTAGCTTTCAAATCCGCACAAATGCCTGCTGGACCAGTTGAGGTGGCAGATGGAATTGTGAACTTCTTTAAAGATGGTCAACTGTGGGACGAGAACGCACTGGCCCCTGGCAAGGGTTGGTATCGCAACATGTGGGTAAGAATTACAGGCGACAAACCATCCTCTCTCAGTGATGGCGCTGGGTGCTTCGATTTTGGTTGGGGTGAAGGTATCGCTACCGAAACAATCGTTGCCGTGCTGCGCCACTGGCGACGGACCGGTTCAACAGATCTACATTCACATATCGACGAGATAAGTCGGAACATCCATTTATTTCGGCGAGGTTCAAAATCTCCCGCTTCATACTTCGATCGCTTTAAGGGAGATAAGTTCTGCGACTTTATGCTGCAAGACTGGGTATGGACGCATTGCCTTGCTCACAATGGTTTAGAACTTTTGGATGCATATCTTGAGAATCCAAATTATCCAGATCCTGCAGTTCGAAAGATTTGGCTTGATACTGCCCAAGAAATCGCCGCATATTTAGCGCTGCATCAACGTAGCAACGGCGACTTTCCCGATATCTTTATGGAGCAAGAGCGTGAGTACGATTTATCAACGTCAAGAATTATTGCGCGTGCATCCGTGTGTGGTCTCTTCGTGAAACTGCATCAAGAGCATGTACCAGGAAGTGAAGATTATCTTGAGCGTGCAAAGTCTTTAGCTAAACACTTAGCCCCAGAAATTCAAGACTACGAGTTCAACAACAACATGCTCGATGTTGTTGGCTCACCAATTGCAATTCCGGATGGTGAAAGTGCTGCATATGTACTTGAAGGTTTAGTTCCTCTGTTTGAGGCGACTGGAGATCCAGAAATTCTGCGGCTGTGTGAGGCAGCTACTGCAGTTGCGAGCTGGTGGACCTATACATATGACCTAACAACTGCGTATAGAGGGCGTACTCGTGGTGGACAAACATGTCGAATGCCAGATTATCCACTTGCTTTCGCAGGTGGTACAGCAAAACATGTCAAACCATTTCTCGATCTATATCGTTTAACTAATCGTGAAATTTATCGGACCATGGCTCGCGAAATGACTGCCTTCATTTGTGCATGTCGTATTCATCAGCCTGAAAAACCTTGGAATGGCGGCCTTGTTCACGCTTTCGATCAGCATGCCGGATACCTGTGGGGACCTGAACGTGAAGGTCAAGTCGATTCTGGAATGACAACAGGAAAAGGCCTTGCCGCTATTGAAATCTGGCTTGAGGCTCAGTCACAATAAATATTGAACAATGAAACACATTGTTTATTGGGCAGGATCGAGCGTGATTTTGCCAGTTGTACTACGCCCCAACATGGCCCTGTGCGCTTGACTGGCCTGACTCAATCCAAAAGTTGCACCAATAATCGGCTTCAACTTGCCAGCTTTCACTAGTTCGAAGAGTGCAGCAATGACATCATTCATGAGCTCTTTACTGCCAAAGCAGTGCGATAGCCAGAAACCAGTAATTGTCTTTGATCCACCCATTAAAGATCCTGGATGAATAGCCATGGGTGCCGTACGCGACGCCATTCCAAATGTAATCAAACGACCAAATGGTGCCAGAGCTTCGAGGCTGACATCGAATGTCTTACCGCCAACCATCTCTAAAACTAAATCGACTGGCTTTCCATGATTGGCCTCAAGAATTGCAGACAAAAGCCTGTCTTGATCTGCATCAATTGCAATATCGGCACCTAAAGATTTAACTAACTCTCGCTTTTCATGTGTGGATGCAACGGCAATAACTTTAGCGCCCCACAACTTTGCTAGTTGAATTGCGATTGTCCCAACGCCGCCAGCTGCTGCATGTATAACAACAGTTTCACCTGGCTTTACATGACCAACTGTTTTTAAAATATGCCAAGCCGTTGAGCCTTGAACCAACATGCATAGTGCCTGCTCATCACTAACCCCATCTGGAATATCAATCATCGCAGCAGAATATGCAAGAGTTTTTTGTGCATAACCACCACTTGCAACTGGGGTTAAAACTCGCCGGCCATCTGCAGTCATTCCAACAACTTCAATTCCTGGTACTAACGGAAGTTTTTGTGGCGAAAGATATGAGTTTTCAGTTTGATGGGTATCGGCGTAGTTGATGCCGATTGCAGTCACATCAATTAATTCAAGGCCCTCGGTTGCAACTGGGTTTGGCAAATCTACGAAGTGCATGGAATCCGGTCCGCCGAATTCGGTGATTTGAATTGCTTTCATTTTTTGCCAAACATCTTGCTGAAAAAACCAGGCTCTATCGGATCTTTCTGGTGGCCCTGACAGCGATCTTGTTCTGCTACGCCTTCAAGGGCGGATTCGATGTGTTCGCCACATCCTGACCAAGTGGCTTTTTGACAGATGTTGCATGTAACCCGTGAACACATTATTGATCTCCCTCATTGGCTTACAAGAAAGCCACCATAGCCTGAAGGGTAGCGCAAGCCAACTTACAAGCGGCCAGCTTGGTGAACCCGCTTTAAGAACTCTTGAGTCTTAGGGTTCTTAGGATTATGTAAAACTTCCTGAGCACTGCCTCGTTCGAGGATATTGCCAGATTCAAGAAAACAGACTTCATCGGCAACTTGTGTTGCAAAGCCCATTTCATGTGTTGCCAATACCATCGTCATTCCATCACTCTTTAAGTCGCGCACAATACTTAATACTTCGTTGACTAAGACTGGGTCTAAGGCAGAGGTAATTTCGTCCAGCAGTAGCAGTCGCGGATTAACCGCTAGTGAGCGAATAATTGCCACGCGCTGCTGCTGGCCTCCACTCAAACGGTCAGGATATTGATCGGCTTTATCCGCTAAGTCAAAACGTTTGAGCAGTTTTTGAGCTACCTCAATAGCTTCCTCTTTACTTTTACCTTGAACTTTAATTGGGGCTAACGTGATGTTTTCCAGAACTGTTTTATGTGGAAATAAATTAAAGGATTGAAAGACCATACCTAATTTGCGACGAACCTCATCGACGTTGATAAGTGGGTCAGATATCTCTGCGCCATCTAAGAAAATCTGTCCATCATCAATTGATTCAAGCAAGTTAATACAGCGCAATAACGTTGATTTACCCGAGCCAGAGGCTCCGATGAGGACAGTCGCAGTGTGCTCTGGCACCGAAAGCGAAAGGTGGTTGAGCACCAATTCTTTTCCAAAAGATTTTCGGATATCTACAAGCTCTAGGACATTGGTCATTAGATAGCTCCTTCGGCGTTCTGCGCACTAGTGCGCTGCCTAATGGCACGATCTGTATAACGCGTCATTGGAATTGTAATCAGCAGAAATAGAATGGCTGCTACGACATATGGCGTGTAGTTAAAAGTTCGACTTGCATTTATCTGTGCCGCCCGTACCGCATCTGTCACTCCCAGAATTGAAACTAAGCCTGTGTCTTTCAATAGCGAAACAAAGTCGTTGAGCAAGGGTGGAACAACTCTACGAATTGCTTGCGGCAAAACAACATAACGCATTGTCTGTCCAGAAGTCAGACCTAGTGAACGCGCAGCGGCGCGTTGGCTTGGATGAATTGAGAGAATTCCACTTCGGATAACTTCAGCAACATAGGCCGAGTATGTGAGTACTACTGCAACTGTGCCCAGGAAAATTACATTACTTGATATACCCGTTAAACGTAGAGCTGGAACGCCAAAGCCGACGAGCAAAATAATCAAAATAAGTGGAGCTCCGCGGAAAATATCAACGTAGGCAGTGGCAAGAAATCTAAATGGCGTAAGAGCTGGTGATTTTGTAGTCCGCAAGAGGGCTAAACCAAGCGCGATTACTCCGATACAAGCACCACCGATGAAAGTTAGCTGTAAGTTAATCCAGAGTCCAGAAATTACAGTCGGAAAAACTTCTCGGCCATAATCAATATCAAAAAAAGTTTTCTTTACTACGTCCCACCCTGGTGAGGAGACAACAATTGCAATCAAAGTTCCGATAACAAGAATGGATGAGACTGCTGCGATTAACCCTTGGCGGCGGCTAATACGCCGGCGGGCAAGTCCACGTTCAACTTCACGTAGGCTTGGCGACCAAGCAGAGTTAATGCGCTCTGTCATGGCCGCCAAACTACCGTGTTTATTACTTAGTTTCTATTAAGGCTTTAATACTGGAGCACCAGCATCGGTTGCAAGCCACGTATCAGTGATAGCTGCCAAAGTTCCATCAGCTGTGATTGCATCAACGGCTGCGGACACACATGAAGTTAATGCGTTGTCCTTAGAAAGCAGTAGCCCAAATTGATCACCAGAACCCGTTGAAGGCAACTGACCAACAATTAATCCATCAGTGACTTCTACACCTGAGAGATAGAAAGCGGTTGGAAGATCAACGACCAAGCCGTCAATCTGTCCATTCTTTAGAGCTGCTACACCAGCGGCGTTATCGTTAAACACTTCTGGCTTGATTCCAATTTGGTTTTCAATTGCATCAAGTGAGGTTGTACCGACAGCTGCACCTAGCTTTGCACTCTTCAGATCAGCAATAGAAGTCTTGCCCTCAATCTTGCTTCCCTTATAAGAAACAATCGCCTGTGGCGCTGTGTAATAAGGAGATGAGAAATCAACTGCCGTTGCGCGCTCTGGAGTAATTGAGAACTGCTGCAAATTAAAGTCGAAGTTCTTAGCACCAGGAGTAACTGCACTATCAAAGGTTGTACGGACCCAAACAACTTCATCGTTTGAGAATCCAAGTTGATTTGCAACTGCATAAGCAACTGCACCTTCAAAACCATTTCCGGTCTCTGGCTTGTCGTCAATGATCCATGGATAATATGCAGGTTGGCCAGTTGCGATTGTTAATTTGCCTGATTCAACTGTTGCGAGATCTGCTTTGGCACATGATGCCGCTGAATCTGAAGTAGCTGAATCACTCTTAGCGCAACCAGATAATGTCAATGAAGTTGCGATTGCAAGGATCGCTAGAATTCCAAAAGGTTTTTTCATGGTAGCTCCTCAATAGGTGGGGCGAAATAGATACGGGCAAGGCTATTAACCTGTTGCGAGGATGTCTACTCGCGACTCATGTGCATATACCCACCTCCAGCTATAAATTGTCGAGCCCAGGGGGTTGGATATCTTTGGCTATTGACTAGACTTGGCAGACTATGGCCACGACGCGGAAAGCTAAACCAGCAAAGCCAGATGTCACTATTGACCTTGTGGCTAAAGCAGCTGGCGTCAGCCGGGCAACAGTTTCGCGAGTCATGAATGGCACAGCCAAAGTTTCACCAGAGCGCGAACGCGCAGTTAAAAAGGCTATTGCACAGTACAAATTTACCCCCAATGCAACGGCCCGACGTTTGGCTGGCGGCAGGAGCGGACTCGTTGCCCTTTTGATGGAAGAGTCCAGCGAAGAGTTCTTTCTCAATCCTTTCTGGGGTTTAGTGGTCCAAGGATTTTCTTCGACGATAGCCGATGCTGGACTTCATCCGCTCTTACTTATTCGCCCTAAGACAGGTACCGACGATTCTTTATTTTCCACACTCAGAGCGGGCCAAGTTGATGGTTTAGCAATTTTCAGCTGGCACCGTTCGATAAAAACCTTTGAAAAACTTCTAGATCCGAAGATGGCCGTCGTTTTCGGTGGTGACCTTGGTGGTTCTAAGAAATTTCCATTTGTAGACGTTGATAACGTCAAGGGTGGCCTACTTGCCACTCGACATTTGATAGATCAAGGTTGTAAAAATATTGTCACAATTACAGGAGACTTAAAACTGCAGTCTGGCCGCGATCGCCTTGAAGGATTCGAGCGCGCAATGTTAGAGGCTGGTCGTCCGCTCAATGATTCAATAATTATCCAAGGTGACTATTCGCAATCAAAGGCCGAAGATCTTGCTCGTGAATTATTAAAGAAAAAAGTTAAGTTTGATGGGGTTTTCGCAGGAAACGATCAATCTGCGCTTGGGGTAATTAATGTGCTTCTGCAGAACTCAATATCTGTGCCAGGTGATGTAAAAGTAGTTGGTTTTGATGATTCACCTATTGCATCTCGAAATCAACCTTCAATAACCACTATCTATCAGCCAATGCGCGAGCTTGGAAGTGAAGTAGCCAAGAGTCTAATAGCAATTCTCAACGGCGAAGAAGTTGAGGAAAAACTTCTCGATGTTAAATTGATTAAACGAGACTCTTCGTCAAAAACTAAGTAAGACTAAAGTCCGTTGTTGGCGATAATCTCTTTATAGCGATGCGCACTTGCTTTAGGCGTCCGCTTAAAAGTTGTGTAATCAACGTGCACGATTCCAAATCGCTTTGCATAGCCTTCAGCCCACTCAAAGTTATCGAGTAACGACCAAGCAAAATAGCCCTTAACTGGAACTCCCTGTGCAACCGCTTTTTGAAGTGACTCTAAGTGTGAGGTTAAATAACGTGTTCGCTCAATATCATTAATTTGTCCATCTACAATTACATCTTCGTATGAAGAGCCATTTTCGGTAATCATGTAATAAGGGATTTCTGGCCAGTCTCGACGAATTCTTGTAACAAGATTTCCGAGGCCTTCTGGGGTGACAACCCAACCCATCGCAGTTAATGAGTTAGCTAAATGTGCTGGAGCGCTTGTATCCACGCGTTGCGGGAAAGGCATAAACCCACCATCAATATATGGCTTATCTTCGGGGCGAGCTGATCGCACAAAGCCATCAGAATAATAATTAACGCCTAGAAAATCAGTCTTCACTTTTAATAGTTCTTCATCTCCTGGCTTGATTACTCCGTTAAGTAAATCTCCATAAGTATCTAGTAAGACTTGTGAGTATTTACCGGTAGTAAAGGCCTCAATCCACCAACGATTTAAGTTTGCATCCATGAGGTCAGCGATCGCAAGTACTTCAGAGTCTTGTGGTGACTCAATATTGTTGTTATTCATATTAAGCGTTAGTCCAACTTGCGAATCTGGACGCACTGCCTTGATAGCACGAAAAGCTGCGGCATGAGCTAAAGCAGTATGGTGAGCGGCAGCAATTGCCAACGAGAAATCTTTCTTACCTGGGGCATGAACACCGTTTGAATATCCAAGCCAAGAAACACACCATGGCTCATTCAAGGTTATCCAGTTATTTACTCTGTCACCAAATGCTTCTGCACAGGCTGTTGCATATGCGACAAAAGCTCCAACAATATCTCGATTAGCCCAACCACCTTCATCTTCAAGGTGTTGCGGAAGATCCCAGTGATACAAAGTAACCATAGGTTCGATGTCAGCAGCGATGAGTGCATTAATAAGACGGTTATAAAAAGCAAAGCCACGTTCTTCGCGCACAGAGTCTCCGGCTGGAAACAGGCGCGGCCACGCAATTGAGAAGCGGTAGGCCTTTACGCCTAAGTCTTTCATGATTGCAATATCTTCATCAAAGCGGTTGTAGTGATCACATGCAGAATCACCTGTGTCGCCATTTACTACTTTGCCGGGTGTCTTTGAAAATGTATCCCAAATACTGGCACCGCGTCCATCAACATTGGCGGCACCTTCGATTTGATAACTAGCAGTCGCAGTTCCCCAAAGAAAACCATCTGGAAAATTAGAACTCATCTGCTTAAATATCCATTCATATTAAATAGTAGAATTTAAATCTTCAGTCCCCTGGATAATGTAGTTGTGCGACCACATGATCCAGGGCAACTGAAGCGTTTTGGTGAAAGCGTGGAACCGCCTTCATGTACTATTGAAAGCGGTTTCATAGGGAAAAGCAAGTCATTTTTGGACTATCTTTTGAGTTTTATCCGATTGTTATAAAGGAGTAAATATGGAAGCAAACCACACTGAGAAGCTTCTCTGGTCAGAAGAGTTTGCAGACCACGCTACGAGCAAACTCGATGCAAACACCTGGAATATGGAGCTTGGAGACGGCTCAGAGGCGGGTCTGGTTGGCTGGGGCAATAACGAAAGAGAGTTCTATACCAACGATTCTATTATTGTTAAAGACTCGCTCACTATTCATGCAATTCATCAAGGCGCAAATAGTCCTATCCAGGCTTATTACGGCCCAGCTGAATGGACGAGTGGAAAAATCCATACGGCAAAAAAAGTTGGTTTTAAATATGGGCGACTTGAAGTTCGGGCGAAGATGCCAATTGGCCAAGGGACTTGGCCGGCAATCTGGCTATTGGGTACTTCGCTCAATGATGGTGTCTCCTGGCCCGAATGCGGTGAAATAGATATTTTTGAAGGCACTGGCGCACATCCGTTCCAAGTTCAAGGAACTGTCCACGGTCCTGGTTACTGTGGAAATGAAGGATTGACTAAATTAATTCAAACAGAACGGCTTCTCTCCGATGATTTTCACACTTATGCAATCTCTTGGCATGAAGATTCAATTGAATGGTTATTTGATGGGGTTGCCTATAACAAGATAATGCGGGGCGATACGGAACTTCAGGGCAAGGCTTGGCCTTTTAATGATGAGTTCTATTTGATTATTAACCTAGCAATCGGTGGCTGGTTTGCAGGTGAGGTCGATACTAATCTTCGAGCTGCTCAGCTAGAGATTGAATGGATTAAGTACTACTCTGAAAATGGTATCGGAGAGCTCTTTCTGCACTAATGCTTGATTACTTCACCAACTCCATTGATTTGGTACGCGCGTACATAATCAAATAACATTGTTGCATCCTTAACGGCGGGATCAACGTCACCACCGAAAAGTCCACCCATTGCCAAGTTCATGATTAAGTAGAATTCATGGTCAAAAACCCAGTCTTTATCGGTCTTATTGACGGTTGCATAGAGCTGGCCATCTAAATACCAGGTAATTTGATCGGGCAACCAATCAATTGCATAGGTGTGATAATCATTTGCAAATCCATTATCCATTACGACGGTATCGCCTCGTCCTCCTCCACCTGAAAGTGGTCCGTGCAGAGTTCCATAGTTCTTCTTTGGATCTCTGCCAAGAAGTTCAGCTACATCGATTTCACCACAACCTGGCCAACCTCGATCATCAATATTTGCACCAAGTAACCAGAATGCACCCCATGTGCCCGCACCAACTGATCCTTTAATTCTTGCTTCTATCCGACCATACTTAAATCCAACTCGATCTTTTGTTACAAATTTTGATGATATCCATTCACAAGGAGCTTTGTAGTAGCAGTTAAGTGCTTCTGCTCCGGTCCGAGTCGCACTAATTGTTAGTACTCCAGTTAAATCAATTTTTGATTGAGTATCTAAATACCATTGACGCTCTCTATTACCCCAACCTTTGACTCCAAATGCAACACCATCACCATTTTGTGGAACCCAGATTGAAGGATCAACGGTTGAAGATGCTGATGCATCAAACTCATCTGACCAGATTAACGAGTACTTGCGCTCTTGAATCGGGATGATGATCCCAGTACTCACTAACTTTGCTGGTGTATATCCTTTTGCTGAGTAAACAACTGATGCAGTGATCTCAGAATCTTGATCTGCAGTTGCAACCTCATACGTTAAACCAGTTGCTTCTTTCACTTCAAAAGGTCCGCGGAACCAAGTCACAGTTGCTTTGGCATTGGCTGGAATGGTTGGAGCAAGAGCTACCGATAATTTTGTTGACGTGGCATCGGTAAAAGCAATACTCGCAGCGCCTTTAATAAAAACTTGGCCGATTACGAGAGGATTGGAACGTGATGTCGCACCAGCAACAGACTCAACATATACAAGAGTTGCACCTTTTTGTTTTGCCGTGGGCGTAAATGCCGACTTGGTTCCTGATACAGACTTGCCATTTAGCAGCCATTTATAGCTGCTTTTGCCCGCCGCACTCCACTGTGCTGGAACGGCCATAATGGATTTCCCATTAACTGAGGGCGAAATTGCAGGAGCCTTGAGGGCAGTTGGACCAGCTTGAGCTGGTTGAAGAGAGAAAAATGAAAGTAGAAGTGCGGCGACTAATCCACGAATGACATGAGATTTCATCGCCGCACTCCCCCTAATCAATTACTTGACTGTGATCTTCGATGTATAGGCCTTGCCATCGATTGTTACTTTAACAACCTTAGCTCCGGCAGAGACTGTGTACGTGAAGCCTTGGTTGGCAACAGTAACTTTTTCAGTCTTGACCTTAAGTCCAGTGATTTCTACCTTTGCAGATTTTCCTGAAGCTCCAGCGATGCCAAGAGTCAGGACGTACTTTCCACCTGTCTTCTTAGCTGAAGTGGTGATCTTTACTGCTGCTCCAGCGGCAGCAGCAGGTGCACCAAAGAAGTGGAACTCAGTCACATCTGCGACATCTGTAGTAGCACCAGTGATCTCGGGATGAATCTGGCTAAAGACAGCACCCTTAGTTGGGTCGCTGAGAACTTTGTCCGCAGATGTAGCTGCAGCGGCTTCACCCTTTGTATCGGTGTTGCGCAATGAAAAGACTACAAACCCATATCCATCGGTTGTTCCTTCAAGGAGAGCTTGATCATTTCCTTGTGAACTATCCTTCTTTGAATCTGTTGCAATCTTGCCATTTGTCATCTTGGCATTTGAACTACTAAAAGCTTTGTTCACATGTAATTTGACTACTTGGTTTGCAAGTGCAGCACCATTGTCATCAGTTACTTTGTATACAACATTTACAGTTGAACCTGTTTGCACGTAGGCCTGGCGGACTGCTTTGCCGTTAACAAACGAGTTGGTATCGGTCAAAACTGGTGAAACCAAGCGAATAGTTGGATGAGTAACTACAGGTGCAACAGGGTTGCTTGGAATGTAGTAGTGGAACTCAGAGATGACAGAGTGATCTGGCTTTTCACCAGCGACTTCAGGCAACATCTGTGAGTGCAAGTCATTAAGGCCATCTTCACTAATATTTGGCTCAGAAGTCCACGACTCTGGCTGTGGTTCTGGCTCAGCTAAAGATTTCGCAGTTGGGTCAAGGTTTCTTACTTCGAAGGTTACGTTTCCAAATGCATCGGTCTTATGAATAACAAAGCCTTGATCTAGTGGTGGCTTATCGATACCGCTAGTTATTACGTTATCAACCTGCAAAATGGCAGTTGATACGCTGTAACCCTTATTGATGCGCAGTTTTACATCCTGCCCAACAAGTGGCTTTCCATCTTTATCAGCCACATGGTAGGTCAAGTTAATCGTTGATCCCACTGGAACAAAAGAGCGTTGATAAATAAGGCCGTCCCCAAACCAACCGTTCCCGACCCAACCATTTGCCATTTTTTGATTTGCTGCCGCCTCGCTTGTGTTGGTTGCATCGAGCACTGGGCTAATCAGGGTGATATGTGCATCCGTCGGAGCTGCCGCAACTGCAGGCATAACCGCAACAAAAGATAGGCCGAGAGCTATTGCAATTGCCCCTAAACCTGAAGTGAACTTCTTGGCACTACTTATCATTTTTTACCTTTCATTCATGGAACTTTCTGGTTGTAGGAACTTGTGACTAACCTTTAACTGCGCCATCCATAACACCGCTGACTAAGCGGCGCCCGACGAAGATAAAGAGAATTAAGAGTGGAGCTGTGGCCAAGAATGCGCCACCCATTTGGAGTGCATAATCAAGGCCATACATTGGCTTTAACTGAGTTAGTGCGACCTGCAACGTAAAGTTACGTGGAGTTTGTAAAATAATGGTTGGCCACAAATAGTCATTCCAGGCGGCTAAGAATGCGAAGAGACCAAGAACAAAACTGCTCTGTCTAATGATCGGCAAAACAATGCTAAAGAAAATTTTCGGCACTGACGCTCCATCGATACTAGCGGCTTCAAGGAGCTCATTAGGTATCTGAGCGTCGATGATTTGTCGCATCCAGAAAACACCAAAGGCCGTAACTAACGCTGGAACTATCAAGCCCAAGAGCGAATCTATCAATCTCATGTTTTTGATCAACATGAACAAAGGAATAATGCCTAGTTGACTAGGCAACATCATGGTGCCGATAACAAAGAGAATAAATGATTTACGGCCTCTGAAATCTAACTTTGCAAATGCAAAGCCAGCAACGGCTGAAAACATCACTTGAGCCACAGCAATTGATATGCCTACAAGAAAGGTATTAAAGAGAGCGTTGCTGAAAAATACTCCCTCAGCATGCATTACTTTATTGGCAACGATTAAGAACCGTCCACCGGGCACTAACGATGGTGGACTCTTAGAGATTTCAGCATTAGTGTTTGAAGCAACAACAAACATCCAATAGAAAGGAAAGATTGATAAGAAGG
>WLMW01000031.1 GCA_009700025.1 Actinomycetota bacterium | reverse complement strand
ATGACCGTAGATAACAGCAGGAACTAATCCATCGCGACGTGCACGACGTGAAGCGCCTTTACCAAATTCGGTACGAAGTACGCCGTTGATTGTAATCTCTGCCATTTTTCTTTCCCCTTTAATCTTTTGAGTACTTCGGTGTTTACACAAAGTCCCAGCAGGAGAAATAACCCACACCGTCGATTACGGAAGTAAATTTATACCCTCGCCGGAACAGTGCAAAGATTAGCCTGCGAGGTCGAGATTATGCAAATTGCGCTTAAGAGTGGCCGTCGAAGAGGCTAGTAACTGAGCCATCCTCAAAGACTTCACGAATTGCGCGGGCAATCAGCGGTGCAATCGATAGAACTGTTAGCCCTTCGAATTTTTGATCATCGGAAATCGGGAGTGTATTTGTAATAACAACTTCAGATGCCTTGCTTGCGCGTAAGCGTTCGACTGCAGGACCAGAGAAGACTCCATGAGTGGCAGCGATGATTACATCTTTCGCGCCAGCTTCAAATAATGCATCTACTGCCTTTGTAATTGTGCCAGCAGTGTCGATCATGTCATCGATAACTACACAAGTCTGGCCCTGCACATCGCCGACCACGCGGCCAACAACGGCCTCATTTGGCTTTCGTGGATCACGTGTCTTATGAATAAATGCAATTGGACATCCGCCAAGGAGATCTGACCAGCGCTCAGCAACTCGCACACGCCCAGAATCTGGCGAAACGATTGTTAAATTCGCTCGATCTACTTTGCTTCCAACATAATTTGCCAGCATTGGCAGTGCGAATAAATGATCTACTGGGCCATCAAAGAAACCTTGAATCTGAGATGCATGAAGATCAACAACCATAAGACGGTCAGCACCGGCGGTCTTAAAGAGGTCTGCCATCAATCGCGCAGAAATTGGCTCGCGTCCACGATGCTTTTTATCTTGCCGTGCATATCCATAAAAAGGTGTTACGACGGTGATGCGCTTTGCAGATGCGCGCTTGAGTGCATCGACCATGATGAGTTGTTCCATGATCTGTTTGTTAACCGGAGCAGAGTGGCTTTGTAAAACAAATGCATCACAACCGCGAACTGACTCTTCGAAGCGAACAAATACTTCGCCATTAGAAAAATCATAAGCAGACGTCGGGGTTAATTCAATGCCAAGTTCTGATGCCACATCGTCAGCTAGTTCGGGATATCCGCGACCGGTAAATAAACGCAATCGCTTTTCAGAAGATAACCGAATCTCGCCCATGTTTAGCCTTTCGTCTGGCTTGCCTCAGCTGCTTGCGCAGATTTACTACCTGCACGCTTGCGCAGGACCCAACCTATTACATTTCTCTGCTTTGCTCTGCCAACACCAATCGCGCCTGCCGGAACATTTTCAGTAATCACAGATCCAGCCGCTGTATAAGCCCCATCACCGATGGAAACAGGTGCAACTAACATGGTGTCACTTCCAATTCGGACATGATCACCAACGGTGGTGTGATGCTTATCAACTCCGTCGTAGTTCACAAAAATCGTAGCTGCGCCAATATTGCTGCCTTCACCAATGGTTGCATCACCGACATATGAAAGATGTGGAACTTTTGAGCCAGTACCAACGGTGGCATTCTTCATCTCAACAAAGGCTCCGGCCTTAGAGCTATCACCCAGCACAGTGCCGCTACGAAGATATGTAAATGGCCCAACAGTCGCCGATTCTCCAATAATGGTATCTACTGCCAATGATTCAAGAACTGAAGCGCCTTCTTTTACAACGCAGTTGGTCAGAGTAGTACGCGGACCAATAACTGCCCCTGTTGCAATAGTTGTAGTACCTAAAATTGCGCTGCCTGGATGGATTGTTACATCGTTTGCGAGAACTACTGTGGCATCAATCCAGGTCGTAGTCGGATCCACAATCGTGACGCCATCTCGCATCCACTGATCATTGATGCGATCGCGAAGCAGTGCAGCACTTTCAGCTAATTGGACTCGATCATTAACACCTAAAATTTCAGTAAAATCTTCAAGCATGATTGCTGCAATTGATTCGCCGGCACTCTTTAAAATTCCAATAACGTCAGTTAAGTACAGTTCACCTTGAGCATTTGAGTTATTGATCTGCCCGATTGCGCTCACAAGTTTTGCACCATCAAATGCATAAACACCAGAGTTTATTTCAGCAATAAACTTTTGATCTTCAGTTGCATCGCGCTCTTCTACGATCCGTAAAAGTTCATCATTATCATCGCGAATAATGCGACCATAACCAGTGGGCTCTGGGTGCTCGGCAGTTAAGACTGATGCTGCGAAATTACCTTCATTGTGCGCCGCAAGAAAAGCCTCAAGAGATTGACCTGTGAGCATTGGAGTATCACCGGCTAGTACCAAGACTGTGCCAGCCGGTGCGCGATCTGCGAGCGCTAGCTGGGTTGCATGGCCAGTTCCGCCACGTACTTCCTGAAAAACTGTTGTTGTCGATGGAGAAATATCTGCGATGTGTGCCTCAACGCTTGTGCGGTTTGCACCTACGACAATACGGATGTTATGTGGATTCACATGATTGACTGCGGCTAATACATGTCCAAGTAACGAACGGCCAGCAACGCTATGTAGCACCTTTGCTTGGCGTGATTTCATCCGTGTTCCATCACCTGCTGCAAGAATAATTACAGTTTCTACGGCCACAAGCGAAGTCTATCGCTCCGCCACCAGGTATCGATCCTGGACCCTGGGCTTCAAAGGCCCATGTGCTAGCCACTACACAATGGCGGAACCCGTATTCTCCCTCATAAAGGGTTGTGCTCATGACCATGGGCACCGGTTTTCAGCATTTAAAAGCGAATAACTCAGGTCAATTGAGAATCTTGGCCCCATGAACTGGGCCGTATGCGCGAGCGACGCTTCCGACTACACCACTTGCTGTTAATGCGACCGCTAAATCCAAACCAGCTTCCTCATCGCTGACTAAAAATGCAACGGTTGGGCCTGAGCCTGAAACCAATGCGCCAAGAGCTCCATATTCCTGACCCACATCTAAAACTAAGCGAAGTGCCGGCCGAAGTGAACATGCCGCAGCTTGCAAATCATTAACAAGATTTGCGCCCACTGCTTTCGGATCTGCAGCAAGAAGTGCCTGCATTAACTGTTCATTAGTTTGTGGCTCTGCAATTTCAGATCCAGAGCGAAGTCGATCGCACTCTGTATACACAGCAGGTGTAGATAATCCGACCGTCGATAAAGCCAAAACCCAGTGATACGTGCCGCGTGATAGCGCTGCAGTTAATTGTTCACCATGGCCTGTACCGATTGCAGTACCACCACTTAACATAAATGGAACATCACTACCCAGCTGTGATGCAATCTCTGTCATCTCTTCGCGACTCATTCCAAGTGAATACAGATAATCAATTGCAACGATAGTTGCAGCTGCATCTGCGCTTCCGCCTGCCATACCACCTGCCACTGGAATTGCTTTTTTTATTTCGATATGTGCGTCAACTTCTAAGTCATACTCTTTGGCCATTAATTCAACGGCCTTTATTGCTAAATTGTTTGCATCCGCTGGAACCCCATGAGTCTGATCGCCAGTAATCGAAATACTTACACCACTATTTGCCGGAGTGAATTCAACAGTGACTTCATCAAAGATTGAAATAGCTTGAAAAACGGTAACGAGGTTGTGATATCCATCGGATTCGCGTGGACCAACTGAGAGTTGAAGATTGATCTTGGCGGGCACCCGAACCGTCACCTTTTTTACTGGCATGAATTGACTCTATTGCCTTGGCTAGAAATTGTCAGGTGCAAGCGATGCGATGGCACAAAAATCTGTTATCTCTAAGGCTTCCCCGCGAAGCGTTGGATTAATCCCAGCACTCTGCAGAACCAACTCTGCTGCGGCCGAAGAGCCATACGTAGATGACAATGCAGATCTGAGCATTTTTCGGCGTTGCGCAAATGCTGCATCAATAATTGCGAATGTTTTCTTCCGCAATGTCTCATCCCCTGGTGTTGCACGACGGGTAAATGAAACAAGTTTTGAATCAACATTTGGAGCGGGCCAAAAAACCGAACGAGAAACTGAGCCAGCCCCTTTGACATCGGCCCACCAAGCGGCTTTGACTGATGGAATTCCGTACTCTTTTGTGCCGGGTTTGCCTGCTAATCGATCAGCAACTTCTGCTTGGACCATGACAACACCGCTATTAATTGTTGGAAATTTCTCCAATAGATGCAACAGGACTGGAACTGAAACGTTGTACGGCAAATTAGCAACTAAAACCGTTGGTTGCACGGGTAACTCTGACAACGCTAAAGCATCTTTATTGATGACAGTTAAATTCTGTGGACTCTCGAAGTGCTCTGAAACGGTGATTGGAAGTTGCGTTGCAAGCCGATGATCGATTTCAACTGCAACGACTGATGCAGCGTTTTGTAACAAAGCTAGTGTGAGTGAGCCAAGACCTGGACCAATCTCTAGCGCAATGTCATTTTGAGTGACACCAGCAATTCGTACAATCTTGGTACATACATTAGAGTCGATAACAAAGTTTTGGCCAAGGGATTTTGATGGCTTTAAATCTAGTGCTGCTGCAAGTTCACGAATTTGTGCTGCGCCAAGTAGTGTCATGGTGCAAAAGATCCGAATAAGCGTTCAGCATTATTACTCAATGCAAAAGCAAGTTCACCAACATCACTCTCTCGTTCAACGGCCATTGCTCGAACAATTGTTGCAATCTGTGCAGGTGTATTGCTGGCTCCACGGTGTGGCATCGGCGCTAAGAATGGTGAGTCAGTTTCCACCAATAGCTGGTCTATAGGAACAATTTTAACGGCCTCACGAAGCGCCGGAGCATTCTTGAAAGTGAGGGTGCCAGCAAAGGAGAGAATGTATCCACGTTCGATACAGAGCTTTGCCATTTCTATATCTCCGGAAAAGCAATGGAAAATAGTTTTTTCTGGCGCACCGACTTCAAGTAAAACCGATAAAACATCTTCATGTGAATCACGGTCATGGATAACTAAGGCTTTCTTGGTCTTCTTGGCTAATTCGATATGCCATTTGAAAGACTCTTGCTGACGAGATCGCAATTCTGGTGGAGTTCGGAAATAATCCAAACCTGTTTCACCAATAGCTCGAACTCGTGGGTGTTCAGCGAGCTCGGCGATTACTGCCCAATCAGCCGTTAAATCTGCAACCACAGGTGCTTCGTTGGGGTGCAACGCAACGGCGGCCAAAACAGATGTATTCCACTTTTCTGCCGCAGCTACACACCATCGTGATTGCTCAGCTGAATATCCAACTTGAACAATTCGATCAACATTTACTGATCGAGCCTCCTCGATTACATCTGCAACTTCCTGTGAGTCTGGAGCGGTATCAGTAATGATCTCCATATGCGCATGGGCATCAACAGTCGCAACTGGTAACGGCTCGGGCAAAGGTGCACGCGGGCGATCAATATCGCGATTATGGCGATCAGCCATATTTACTATGCGCTCGTTTCTAGACGCGGAAACAAAACAGGAGTTTTAGTTACGACAGACCCAGCAGGAAGTTGACCCCACGATGCCACGTCACTGATTTTCTGTGTTGACAAATCACCCAAAGAGTTTTGCGCACCCAAGCTCTGCCATAAAATTTCACACGTTGCTGGCATTACCGGGTTCAGCAACACTGCGAGTGCACGCAGAGATTCAGCAGTGTTATATAAAACGCCTTCGAGTATCGCTTGATTCGCCGGGTCTTTTGCCAGAATCCATGGCTCTTTTTCCGTGACATAACCATTTACTTTCTTACAAAAATCCATAATTGCCAGGATTCCACCTTGAAAATCTAATACGCAAATAGCTTCATCAGCCTTAGTTGCAGCTGTTTTTAAGGCTGCCTCTAAACCTGGGTCATGACTTACTGCTGGCAAGATGCCTGCACAATATTTCTCAACCATCGCGGCAGAACGCGAAGCTAAGTTGCCAAAGTCATTAGCTAGTTCTGATGTATACCGGGCCGACATGTCTTCCCACGAGAAAGAGCCATCTGTTCCAAATGGAATTGCGCGCATGAAGTAATACCTAAATGCATCAACACCGAAGTGATCTGTAATGTCTTTAGGGGCGATGCCAGTGAGCTTGCTCTTGCTCATCTTTTCGCCACCAACAAGTAACCAACCATGAGCAAATACTTTTTTTGGTATCGCTAACCCTGCAGCCATCAACATTGCTGGCCAGATAACTGCGTGAAACCGCAGAATATCTTTACCTACTAAATGGACATCTGCAGGCCACGTGCTCGCAAATTTTTTGCCACCTTCGGAATCCGGTGCATCCGTAAGCCCAACTGCAGTTGCATAATTTAAAAGTGCATCGAACCACACGTAGACAACTTGGTCGGTATCCCACGGAACAGGAATTCCCCAATCAAATGTTGAACGTGAAATTGAAAGATCCGAAACTCCTCCTTCTAAAAATGAAACCACTTCATTGCGCGCACTCTCTGGTTGGCAAGCATCTGGATTTTTACGATAATGCTCAAGCAGTTGATCTGTAAATGCTGATAATTTAAAAAACCAGTTGTTCTCATTAACAAGTTCGATTGGTTTGCTGTGAATAGGACAGCATTTTTGTCCATCGATTTCAAGGAGGTCACCAGGTAACTTAAACTCTTCGCAACCAACACAGTAAGGCCCTTCATATTTACCAGCGTATATATGTCCAGAGTCTTTGAGTGATTGTAAAAATGTTTGCACTCGGACTGTGTGCCGTTCTTCAGTGGTACGAATAAAATCATCATTAGCGATATTTAAGCTAGCCCAGTTAGGCTTCCAGGCGTCTTGGACTAAGCGATCAACCCATGCCTGTGGCGCAGTCTTATTTTCTTCAGCTGTGCGCATTACTTTCTGGCCATGCTCGTCTGTGCCGGTAAGAAACCACACTGACTCACCTTTTTGACGATGCCAGCGCGTTAATACATCGCCAGCAACAGTTGTATACGCATGACCAATATGTGGAGCGTCATTGACGTAATAAATCGGCGTCGTTAGGTAAAAGGATTTAGTCACGTGCTCATCTTATTAGCATCAACCACTGCGGCATAAACAAGGCGTTTTGCAATGCCGAACTCTTGTGCCACCGATGCAATTGCAGCCTTGCGATCCATTCCAGCGGCCTCAAATTCGCGAACCCGTGCGACCATCTCATCGGCCGTCATCGCCGCCGAGTCCGTCGAAGCCCCCTGCACAACGAGAGTAATTTCGCCTAGTACTTCAGTCGTGTCAGCCCATGATGAGAGTTCACTCAATGTGCCGCGGATAGTTTCTTCATAACGCTTTGTCATCTCGCGACAGATTGCACCGCGTCGGTCGCTACCAAAAACTGTTACTGCATCACCTAAAGAATCACCTAAGCGATGAGGTGCTTCAAAGAAAACCATCGTGCGCTCTTCATGGCGGAGCTTTTCATAGGTAGCTAATCGTGCCCCTGTTGCTCTGGGAAGAAAGCCTTCAAAAGTAAATCGATCAGTTGGAAGGCCAGATAATGCAACTGCCATAGTCACAGCACTTGGTCCGGGAATAACACTGACTTCGATTCCTTGTTGTATTGCATCACGCATTAAGCGAAAACCTGGATCGCTGATTGTCGGCATACCAGCATCTGATACAACTAAAACAGTTGCACCTGACGATAACTCATTTAAAAGTTCACGGGAGCGCTCTTCTTCATTTCCCTCAAAAAACGATAATACTTTTGCAGTAAATGTCACATCGATATCAGTGCAGAGTCGATGAAATCTCCGCGAGTCTTCGGCGGCAATAATTGTTGCGCTTTCGATGGCTAACTTCAGGCGAGTACTTGCATCGCCAGGGTTTCCAAGCGGGGTTGCCGCCAATATCAGAGCCATTGGAGCATCATCTCAGTAATTTCCTCGATTGAGAGCATACGATTGCGAACATGATCGCCGCGCTTACCCCAATCTTGATTGCCGTTTCATCCTTGGCGCTGCGATTAATCAACCTGTCTACGCCTAAGGGCTTCGTTTTTGACGAAGTTTATTACGTCGATGGTGCACGAGATTTCTTAAAGTACGGAGTCGAAGTCAACGGGAATCAGCCTGAGTTTATTGTTCATCCCCCAGTCGGAAAATGGATGATTGCAATTGGTATCAAGATCTTTGGTGAAAATGAGTTTGGTTGGCGATTTGCAACCGCGATAGTTGGCGTCTTACTGATACTTCTATTTGCACGATTCATTCATATTCTATTTTTCTCACCATTACTGACAGCGATGGCTGCTGCATTGATTGCCATGGATGGGATGGTGTTAGTACATTCAAGAACAGCGCTTCTTGATTTGTTTCTGACTTTCTTTGTTTTATTGGCTGTATACCTCTGGTATCGCCAACGGCACTGGTATGCCGGAATCGCCATTGGTTTAGCTATTGGTACAAAATGGAGTGCGTTATATTTCTTAGTAGCTATTGGGCTGATATCTATTTATCGAGTATTTACGTCTCACTCTGGTCGCTCTCTGTTAAAACCCACATTGATGAAAATCTCACAGTATGGCTTGCTTCCAATCGCGGTTTATGTCACTACATGGAGTGGATGGTTTACAAGTAATCGTGGATGGGACAGACATTGGTCTTCAAATGCATTCAAATCGTGGTGGCACTATCACGCAGAAATGTTAAGTTTTCATACAAACCTAACAACTAAACATTCCTACCAAGCTAACCCTTGGAGTTGGATGGTCATGGGGCGACCTACATCATTTTTCTATAACTCCCCGCAGTCATGCAGTACAAAAAACTGCGCGCAGGAAGTACTAGCAATTGGCACTCCGATCCTCTGGTGGATTGGCACGATTGCAGTTACCGTTGTTTTCGGGCTTTGGTTTCGCTCCATCGCAACAAGAAAATTCGATAAAATCCTCAATCTCGTAGTTCTTGGAATTTGTGCTGGCTACCTTCCGTGGTTCTTGCTTCAGCAGCGCACAGTCTTCACTTTTTATGCAGTTGTTTTTGAACCGTTTATGCTCTTAGCCATTATTTACTGCGCAAAATTAATGCTAAATAAATCCAAGAACTCAGTAATTTCTATGGGCATAGTCTCTACTTTAGTTGTGCTGGTATTTCTCAACTTCATCTACTTTTTCCCGATTTTTACGGGTCAAGTCATCAATTACTCAGAGTGGATAAAGATGATGTGGCTACCTTCTTGGATCTAGTTATTCGTTAGCGGCCTTAGCTTGATTAAGACGATCTACGGCTTCATCTGCAAGCTGCTGATCAAATATCTGATCTCGAGATGGTGAGGCGGCGGCAAGTGCTTCACGCTCAAGACGCTCTTGTTCCTCGCTCCATGCACCTGGAATTGTTAAATCTATAACGCGCTTTGGAATAATCGCCTTTGGTGCACTTACATATGTTGGCACAGGTGTTTCTGCAGGCTGCCAAGCGTTGCGAACTGATGCACTTCCTTGCGGCAAAATAACAACACCTTTGAGTTCGCGTTCAGAAAGTGGAATCCATTGCTCTTGAGAAGGTTTTGGCGTAACAACTTCTACAAGATTGGTTGCAGATACACCAGCAGTACGTCTTTGCAGTTGCTGAATACGGCGATGCTGAATACTGCTAGCAACACTTTGGCGACGTACATTCGCAATATAGATTAAAACCCCCGTTGCAGGGATAAGTGCATATAAAAATGGCATCGTGTTCATGAAGCCTCCTACCAAAGTTGATAAAAGTGAAAAAGCTAAAAGCCCAAAAATAATACGCCGACGCATGAGAAGTTGTGCAATTTTTGCTTCACGATCCAAATCAATATGTAAGTGTTCACCCTGAGAATGAAGAGAAGAGTTTGCTACTACAGTCAGCGCCACTTTAAATCTCTCAACTGACTTACCTGAAAATTCATTGCGGTCATGGATCCAGCGGGGTGCAAAATAGGCAACCCACATTCCAATGATTGCAACGTAAATTAGTCCGGAAGCCATGATGTACAAAGATAAAGGAGGATTGAATACTTTTATGGGATTTAGACGCTACTTAATTGAAGGATTTTCCCTTACGAAACAAATGTGGTCTCGCCAATCGCCATCAATATGGAGGTAGCGAGCTCGATCTCCTTCGAATACATACCCAGATTTTTCAGCGACTCGACGAGATGCTGCATTTTCTGGTCGCAGATTTATCTCGAGTCTGTGGAGTAAGAGATTTGAAAAAGCGAACTCAGTCACAAGCCCTACAGCGACTGTTGTGTACCCTTTATTTGCATAGTTACGGTCTATCCAATAGCCAATGTGGCCCCCACGTAGCGCCCCTAAAATCACCCCTCCCAAAGAAATCTGCCCGATGAGATTACGGCCATGCCAGATTGCAAATGAAAATGATCGACCCTCACGGGCCTCGCCGTTGAGAGTCCTAACCATCCCAAAATAAGAGGGAAGGTTCTGCGCCTCCCCTTCTACATTCAGGGTTGGAATAGTGGCCTCCCACGGGGCCAGCCATTCTCTATTTTCGGCGCGGGCCGAGTTCCATTGACTGCGATCTCGAAATCTCAGTGGCCGCAATAAAATTTCATTCCCGGTAATTACTACTGGCCAGGGCTGGGTCATCGAGTACCTAGATATATCTGCGCTCGAGGATTACAACTGTTACTTGATCACCAGCCGATAATTTGGTTACTTTCTCACTAACCGCAATAAATGCGTTTGCATCAGAGAGTGTAGAAATCTCCTCTTGGCTATTTAGTGGCATAACAGATTTTGCATCTTCGGCCAACGTTGCACGAATATAAGTTCGCATTCCAGGTTCAGAATGAATAGCTCGCTCTAACTTTGCCTTCACAGAAGGTCGATGAATTGTAGAAGCACCAAGCATTGTTCTAATCATTGGACGTACAAATAATTCGAATGAAATATAAGCGGCAATGGGATCACCTGGAAGGGTTACTACCGGAGTCTTATCTGGTCCAATCTGGCCATAGTTATGGCGCCCACTCATTTCGATATCCATATCTACAGTTGTAATTTCACCTAGACGCGAAAGAGTTCGGGTGATTAAATCAAATGAATCATCTTGCCGCTCGCCACTAATAATTATTAGGTCTGCACGAACTAATTGATCTTCAATGACGCTTTGGAGTTCATCTTCATCATCAGGAATTGAGTGAACCCGATATGCAACTGCACCTGTTTCGCGTACCGCGGTTGTTAATAGCCAAGAATTAGTTTCGTACTCTTCGTCATGGGTAAGTGGCTTACCTGGCTCAACAAGATCCGGCCCCGCCGAAAGAACCACAACACGAGGATGCGGGCGGGTGGGTAGATGATCACGGCCGATGGAAGCTGCAAGACCTATCTGGGTCGACCGAATTCGACTTCCTGCTCGCATGACAAGCCGTTCGCCGGCATACACATCCTCGGCCAGCGTCGCACCGTGGGCATCCAAAAGCGGCATTTCGAAGGATTCGAGTGGCTTACAGATTGCTATAAGACTCGTAAGAAAGTCGTCGACCCGCGCGTGCTCTGCCATAATCACACCATACTTGTTAGGCCGCACTTTGTATGGGATTTAGCCCCAAATAACTCCGGAGATACGACATGAATCAGAACACAGTTAAGAAAGAGCTTCGCGAGCGTTTGCGTCGTGAGCGACGACAAAAATTCATTGAATCCAATTTCAATATTATTTTGAAGTCTCCAGAAATTATTGCTGCCACAACGATTGCTTCTTATATTTCATACGATATCGAGCCCAGCACTGTTGAGATTAATAAGGCATTTTTAAAAGCGGGCAAACGGTTACTAGTGCCACGAGTCCATGGCGAAGTCCTTGAGTGGATTGAATGGGATGGTGATGAAAAACAACTTAAAGTAACAAAGAAACTTTTCGAGCCAATCGGTAAACCTGCTACAGATTTAGATTCAATAGATGTAGTGGTGGTCCCAGCACTTCACATAGATCAACAGGGATATCGCTTAGGTCAAGGTGGTGGCTATTACGACCGCGCCCTTGCAAATTTGCCAGGCTGGAAAATCGGTTTAGTTCATGCAGGTGAGTTGTCGAGCCTTAGTCTGCCACGAGAGGTCCATGACATCCCTGTTGACGCCGCTGCTACACCGTCAATTGTTGTGCGCTTTAAAATTTAATAGTGCGGAAGATTTCGCGCCATAACAATTCGTTGAATCTGATTTGTTCCTTCATAAATCTGCGTTAGCTTTGCATCACGCATCATTCGTTCAACTGGATAATCAGAGACATATCCGTATCCACCCAAAACTTGAATTGCATCCTGCGTAACCTTCATGGCTACATCACTCGTGAAACACTTACTTGCAGCTGAAAAGAATCGTAAGTCTTTTTCATTATTTTCACTTTTCACAGCAGCGGCATACGTCAACTGTCGTGCAGCCTCAATATTCATTGCCATATCAGCCAACATAAATTGCACAGCTTGAAAATCAAATATTTCTTTTCCAAATTGCTTACGCTCATGCGAATACTTTGTCGCAACATCTAAAGCTCCCTGCGCCAGTCCCAATGCTTGCGCGGCAATCGTGATTCGCGTATGGTCCAAAGTATTCAGAGCCAGCGAATATCCAGCCCCAACTTCACTTATTCGACGGTCATCACTTAGTTTGACGTTATCGAAATAAACTTCACGTGTTGGAGATCCTCTAAATCCCATCTTCTTTTCTGGAGCTCCAAAAGATATTCCGGGATCCGATTTTTCAACAATGAACGCATTAATTCCTTTTGAGCCAAGCGATGAATCGCCTTGGGCTATAACAGTGTAGAACTCAGATACTCCTGCATTTGAGATCCACTTTTTGCTTCCATTGAGAATCCAACCATCGCCATCGCGCTCGACTTTTGTTCGAAGTGCTGATGCATCAGAACCCGCATCTGATTCTGATAGGCAGTACGAAAATCCTTTTCCGGCAACTAACTGAGGAAGCCAACGCTTTTTCTGTTCATCATTTCCTCCCAAAATTAATGGAAGTGAACCAAGTTTGTTGACCGCCGGGATTAAGGATGATGCGCCACATACTCGTGCGACTTCTTCAATAATGATGACTACCGCTAGTGCATCTGCACCATCACCACCAAAAGCAGTGGGTACATGTGCCGCACTTAAACCGGCTTTTTGTAAGGCGTCCGCAGCCTCTTGCGGAAAACGATGATCTTCATCGACTGAGTGCGCAAACGGCGCAATCTCTTTTTCCGAAAGTGAGCGAACACTTGCGCGCAACTCTTTGTACTCACCCGGCAAGTCAAAGATATTTTCCATTATGGTTCATTCCTATCGCGTTGGGCTAACTCTTGTAAATACTGGTTGTACTCCGCCAAATCATCAGGCCTTCCCATCGCTGCATTTCGTGCAGTGTTTCGATCAATACGTTTTGCCTCACGGGAGTCATCTTTGACCCAACTTATAAATGTCGCAACCAGAGCCAAGAGGATTGGAATTTCGCCCATTGCCCAGCCAATCGAACCACCTAGCTTCTGGTCTGCCAATAAATCTGTAAGCCATGGAGTTTTTAGAGAGGCGAAATATCCTCTATCAATAAGGGTTGTGGTTGACATTAAAGCAACTGAAAAGAATGCATGGATACTCATGGCGGCGAAGACAACGACGATTCGAACTAAGTGCGGGATTCTGCGTGGATTTGGATCAATTCCAATAATTACGTGAAAAAACAAAAGTCCGGCAAGAAGAAAGTGGATGTTCATAAAGAGATGGCCAGCATGACTTTGCATCAATGAACCAAAAAGACCCGTGAAGTAGAGTGCAAATAAAGACCCGTCAAAGAATGCTAATGCGACGATGGGATTGGTATAGAAAGTTGCTAATTTTGAGTGAAGTGCAGCGAGCAATGTTCCACGAACTCCCTGTTCATCTTTATTGCGACCCTGTGGCAGTGTCCGCAAGGCCAAAGTAATTGGTGCGCCTAACACCAATCCGATTGGTGCAATCATTCCTAAAATCATATGCGCAACCATGTGATAAGAAAAAGCAAAATGTGCGTATAAACCAAGTCCGCCACTTGTTGCAAAATCAATGAGCGCAATTCCTGATGCAAATGCAATAGTGCGACCTACTGGCCATTTGTCACCACGGCGAGTCAAAACCAAAACACCCTTTACATATAGAGCCACCGCTGTAATTAAGATGCCAATCATTAATGCATCTGGCTCGTAACTAAAAAAAATTCGTCCCCACGTAGGAGCTGATGGGGTTGAAATTCCTGAAACTGCAATTGCTGGATCAAACTTTGGAGGGTTTGGTCGCTCTGGTGGGTGATTAGAAGAGAGCCATGCACCCATAGCAACCGTAATAACCATAATGAGCGCTTCAATAAAAATTAATCTGCCAAATGCGGGCCAATCAATTCGATCGCGTTTTGCTAAATTTTCACGGTGCAAATATCCAATTGCTACTAAAACTAATGTGAGTGTAATTTTCCCGATTACTACATATGCATATGCAGAGTTCCACGCCCCTTGAAAATCTAAACGTGCCCAAGCGTTAACGGTGCCGCTGGCTATAACTGCGATTACCGACCATAAAGCCAACTCACTAAATCGATGCACTGCAAGTGGGCGATCATCTGGCTCAAGGAGTGCGATTGCAATAACTCCTCCTACCCACAGAGACAGAGCCACCACGTGAATTACTAAAGAGCCAATCGCTAGCGCATGTGAGCCGCCTGATGCAGCGTGACTTTGAAATACCGGGGCAACCAGACCGAGCATAGAAAGAATGAGCAAAAAAACTGTGGAGAGTATTTTCTTAACTCTAAAAGCAGATGCAGTAATCAGGAGCGCTATAACGGTTTGGAAGAATAAGTATTGTCCAAGAGTTATCTGGGTAATAAAAGAACGCAGCATTGTTGCATCTAAAGCGACTGATACTGGCTGATCCAAAATAGAGGCTAATGTAAAAACAATTGTTCCAAAACTTCCAACTGTCCACATTAAGCCTGAGCCCCACAATAAGCGGCGGAGTTTTTCTGCTTGCGAAGAAAGTTTGCCCTCTGTATCGGCCAGCAAGAAACCCATAGCAAGTAAAGTTCCGATAGTTGTAAAACTGCCAATTAGGGAAAGATATTTAAAGATTACATTAAAAGCGATCATCGATCCCTAAATAGCTTTCGTGCATACAGCGAAAGGCCAATGAGAACAAAGAATGCAAAAATTAATATTACAAAGATAAATACATTCGTTCCCCAACTACTGCTAGCAGGAGTTTGTGATTGTTGAGGAGTTGGAGTTGGCTCAGTCGGAGTGATCACGCTCGGTGCTGAATAATTGAATGTAAAAGATCCTTGAAGGGGCACTTCTCCCTCTGAATAAAGCGTGTAAGTGACCCGATAAATTCCCGTTTCAGTCAATGGCATCAAGCCAACTGATGCATTGACATCATCGACTGTGATTGTTCCATCGTCTACGCGAATACCTGACGGGTCGGTGACAACTAACTCGTTGGCATCTGGAATGAGTGGAGTTTGGGCTGTTAGGGTGACTGAACTAGGTGGGGTCGTCAGAGTTGATCCGCTTATCGGTGAAGTTGTAATGAGCGAATTAGCCGATGCGCCAACTGTCCCTAAATAGATAAGTGAGATCAGAATTGTGGTCAGACCCTTGATTCTCATAGTAACCCCCCTCATTCTTTGCTCACGATTCGACCCTATCGTGCCACTTCTTTAGACTTAGTATCTACCCCGAAGCAAGGGGTTAGCCGAGAATGGAGGAGATATGCCAACTTACCAATACGCATGTACCGCCTGCTCTCATGAGTTCGAGGCGGTCCAATCATTTTCGGATGACTCTCTCACCACATGCCCCGAGTGCGAAGGTGAAATTCGAAAGATTTATTCGGCGGTTGGTGTTGTCTTTAAAGGCTCAGGTTTCTATAAAACGGACTCTGCGAAAAAGCCAGTTTCTAAAGAAAGTTCAACTCCTGTTGCCCCTGCACCTGCTGCCCCTGCACCAAAGGCGGATTAATCTTCGTGATGCGGCGGTTTATCTGATTGTATTTCTCTATCACGTTGTGCCGCTTCAGCGGCGGCTTCAGGATCGATCTCATCTGTTGTCACTGTAGGAAAGAGATCGCTCATGGCCAGTAGTCTAGATGTAGAAACGGGAGTTCGGTGTGTTTGAGAAGCTAGGTATTTTTATCGTTAAGCGCCGCAAGGCGGTACTAGTGCTCTTTTTACTTGCAACGCTGCTGGCTGGGGGTGTTGGTTCTCAAGCCTTTGGCAAGTTAGACACTGGTGGGTATTCAGATGAAAATAGCGAGTCAGCTAAAGCCTTCACTTACCTTATTAAAAAATTTAAAGTCCAAGAGCCTGCAGCGATATTAGTCGTTGACTCTGGAACTACCGACATAAATGACCCAGCTGTCACAACCAAAGTCAGCGCACTTGAACAAGAGATAGCCACGGTCCCTGGAGTATCGAGAACGCTTTCTTATTGGAGCGCTGGCAATCCGGCTTCACTCAAATCTATTGATGGAAAAGCTGGCTTCATTTTCATTTTCTCCAGTTCAGATGCTTTTGACTGGAACGCACTAGGTAATTTAGGTGCAACCATTCAGAAACGTTTTGACGGCAATTATCAAGGCTTAACCATAAGCGCGGCTGGCGGTGCAGTAATTACTCATGCAATAAACCAGCGGATTGAAAAAGACTTAATCCTTGCCGAATCGATTGCAATTCCATTGACATTCCTGCTACTGCTCCTTGTTTTTGGTGCACTTGTCGCTTCTGCAATGCCACTTTTCATCGGCATAAGTGGAATTTTTAGCTCTTTCTTAATTATTTATCTATTAACTCTCTTCACGAATGTCAGCGTTTTCGCTCTTAACTTAATCACTGGTCTGGGACTCGGCCTTGGAATCGATTACGCACTCCTGATGGTTAATCGCTTTAGAGAAGAGCTGCACCATGGACATTCAGTTGAAGAGTCAGTAATTACAACTGTTAAAACCGCTGGTAAGACTGTCTTTTATTCTGGCCTGACAGTTTTGGTAACGATGGCTTCACTCTTGTTCTTCCCTCTCAATTTCTTGAAGTCATTTGGTTATGCAGGCATTGCAGTCATTACTTTTGCTGTATTTGGTGCAGTGATAGCCCTACCAGCACTGCTAGCAATTCTTGGGACAAAGATCGACAAAGGTGTAATTCGAAAAAGTGCAATTACTCCAAAGGAAGAAGGACGCTGGGCAAAAACAGCACGTGCAGTCATGAAGCGCCCAATACCAATTGTGATTGCCTGTCTTGCCATACTTGGCGTGATGGCAGCTCCTGTAATGAATATCGGGTTTGCACAAGTTGATTCTCGCGTCTTACCAGCATCGGACCCAGCAGCTCGCGCGGCACACATCATCGAAACACGTTTTGATGGAATGGCTGGAAGCCCAATTGAAATAGTCATTCCAAATGGTGTTGGCAAGGAATCTGAGATCACCACATTCCTCGACAAAGTACGAGCCAGTAATGGAGTCGTAAATATTGGCCCGATTGAAACTTTTGGCAAAGACATTCGTGTCCGGGTTATATCCTCACTTGCATCTCGTACGAAAGAGTCCGAAAAAGTTATTCACTCTATTAGGGCTTTAGATGATCGCCCAGTTGGGATGCTCATTGGTGGAGGGGCAGCTGATTTCACTGACTCACAAGATGGGATAGCTAAAAAACTTCCCTTGGCACTAGGTTGGATCGCGCTGACCGTAATGATCTTGATCTTTGTTTTCACGGGTTCGATAATCCTGCCGATTAAGGCAGTACTACTCAACGGTCTTTCATTAGCCGCAACTTTAGGTGCGATTACATGGATCTTTATCGATGGTCATCTGAAATGGCTAGTCGGGGATTTCACTGTCACGGGATCTCTTGATACTGGTTCAGTCATCTTGGTAGCTGTCGTCGTATTCGGACTATCGATGGACTACGAACTATTCCTTCTTTCACGTATTCGAGAAGAACACCTAACAGGTAAAAGCAATGTTGAATCCGTTGCAGTTGGACTGCAACGATCAGCGCGAATTATCACCGCCGCCGCGCTTATACTTGCAGTTGTCTTTGCTACCTTTGTAACTAGCGGAGTCACATCGATAAAAATGCTCGGTTTTGGCGTAGCTCTTGCAGTTCTCTTAGATGCCACTTTGGTCCGTGCTTTATTAGTACCAGCGCTTATGCGCCTATTCGGCGAACGTAACTGGTGGGCTCCGCACTGGATGCAGCGCTTTACTCTCAAGCATTAGTTAAAAATGGCTGTGAAGTGTTATTTTGAATTGCAGGTAGTGCCGGGCTCGGGTAGCGTTTTTCTATGAGAAAACTTTGTGTCGCTGTACTGGTATTCATGTTAATTGGCAGCGGAGTTGCCCAAGCTCATCAACCCGTTGTTTTGTTGGATTCAGATACAACTGCCGCTAAGGGACCTTTGCTGACCGATGGAACTGTTTCTTATGCCATCAGGGCATCGTTCACAAAATCTGGACAAAAGAAAGCTTTTAGAGCTCAATTAAATGCCGGAGATGCTCTTTCGGTTCAGTACTTGATTGTTGATAAGAAACCAGAGAATGCTTTACGCACGAGTGCGCTTCCAAGATTAGTAATCACATCACCTACTGGCACATCAGTTACCGTAAATTTAAATGAACGCGTCAAGTTTTACGAACCTTTTAGTAAAGTAAACTATTTATACCTTTCTCGCTATAGTGCAGTTGCAAAAGCGGGTGTCTATAGCTTCACTATTACTTCAAAGGGTAAAGCTGAGATCACAGTTGCAGTTGGTGATAAGGAGATTGCAGGAGAGGTGTTGCGCGGTACAAAACCAACTCCTACTTCAACAACATCTCCAACGCCAACCCCAACTCCATCTGCTTCAACCTCTGGCTACACCATGGCGCAGGTGAAGGCTAACAACAGTGCAAAAAGCTGTTGGGCTGTAATTGATGGATTTGTTTACAACTTAACCACTTGGATTAATTCGCATCCTGGTGGTGCAGGAGCAATTGTCTCCTTATGCGGTACTGATGCAACAGCAGCCTTTAAATACCAACATGCAAATCAAGGTAAACCAGCTGCCAAGTTAGATTCTTTTCGATTAGGCGCACTCTCTCAGTAGTTCATTTAAAAAAGTATCGATTGATAGAAGTGTCCTCGGCGGGAGTTGAACCTGCGACCTACCGCTTAGGAGGCGGTTGCTCTATCCACTGAGCTACGAGGACTTATTGGATATCGAGGGCAATCTTGTCATGAATTATTGGTGGGTCTAGACTCAGGAATCTAACGAAAAGGATGTTATTTCCTCATGAGGGGCCAACGATGAAGGCGCTAGTTATAGGCGCGGGTGGAGTTGGCAGCGCTATTGTCAATATCGCATCGCGAAAAAGTTTCATCACTTCCATGGTTGTCGCAGACCGCACATTGTCACGTGCTGAAGCTGCTGTGACCCGGATCAAGGATTCAAGGTTTTCTGCCGCCGAAGTTAACGCCGCCGAGCTTGAAGATTTGAGGACCTTGATCCGTAAAGTTAAGCCGGATGTAGTTAT
>WLMW01000030.1 GCA_009700025.1 Actinomycetota bacterium | reverse complement strand
GATTCTGCTATCGCCTGAGTCATCCCAAAAGTTCCTGTTGGAATTCCGCCGGCAATCGCCTTTCCAATCGTTAAAAAGTCAGGTTTTAAGCCGAGATCAGCGGTCATTCCACCTGGGCCAACAGAAATAGTGTGTGTCTCATCAATGATAAGAATGGTGCCATATTTTTTAGCTAACTTCTGGACTGCATCTAAATAGCCGGCTTTAGGTAAAACGATTCCTACATTAGTCATTGCAGGTTCCATCAAGATTGCCGCAACATCGCCGTTTTCCAGCGCTCTTTCCATTCCGACCAAGTCATTGAATTCAACCACTCGAGTTGTGATATCCATTGAAACCGGTGCACCAATATTTCCCTCGCGAGCAACTGTGTTACCACTTGAATCAATAGTTGCAAAAGTTTCATCAACGCTTCCGTGATAACAGCGATCGATTACTATGATTTTTGTGCGTCCAGTTATCATTCTGGAATAACGAATAACATGGCGATTTGCATCTGTCGCCGAAACTGTGAACTGCCAAAGCGGTAAACCGAATCGACCTGCAAGCTCTTTTGAAACAATCTCTGCATCGGCAGTAGGTAACATTGCTGTGATTCCCTTGCCAACTTGTTCCCGAATAGCAGCAACAGTGGCATCCGGTGAATGGCCGGTCATTGAACCCGTATCCCCTAAACAGAAATCAATGTATGTATTCCCATCCACATCAGTGAATCGAGCACCTTTAGCATTCTCAACAAATACTGGATATGCGCCAGGCCACTTGGCCATCCAAGACATTGGGACCCCGCCTGGCATGTGCGCTTTACCTTTTTCGAAAAGCTCGCCACTTTTCGGATGCAATGCTAAAAAGCGTGCATCTTCACGGGCACGTAGTTGTGCTAAATGTGTACGGTTGATCATTTTTTAATCCAAATCCAATCGTTCGAAAACAAATAAAGCTTCTATGTAATCCTCACCAGTGATTCCTAAATTTTGGGCATCAGGTGGTGCGGTCTGTGGTTCGATACAAACTCCTTCGCTATCTTCGGTGTAAACAACCCACCAAGGAGCATCACTCTCGATAGAAATCCGAGCAACGTCTTCCCAGACAACCGCTGGAGTTCCCTTGATTCCGATAAATGCGTCATCCCAAGGTTGCGCAGTTGGTGCACAGCGTTCGCCTGTTGGAATTCCTTCAAAGTTTCGAATCAACATTTCAGTTGCTTCAAACTCAATTTCCGCACTCCCGCCACGGTCTAAGTCGCGGGAAAACCATGGGTGCATTCCCATCCAGATTGGAATATCACAGCCATTAGCATCGTATTCGAGTGACCAGCGCACGGCATCATCTAAAACTTCTATGCGTTGTTCTACTGTTGCACCGTTATACGGTGCTGGTAAATGTAAAAGTGAGCGCCCTGGGCCAATTTCCTGCCACGAAGAGATGAGCCCGAAACCATGTAATGCATGTGGTGGATCGATTGTTGCAGGTAACTGAAAACTCTCACCTTTTGAGTTTGTAATCAAACCCTCATTAATTCGACCAGCCCAAGGCGCCATAGCATACCAACCCGATGTATGCACTTGACCTCTAAATGGAACTGCGAATTCATTATCACGCCATTTGAGTGAGACTATTCGTCCACCATTGTCGTCATCTATCGCGATTTGAAACTCGGCATCATCAATGAACTGCATTATTTTTCCATTGCTTCTACTAATTCGTGCTTGTATGGGGGTTGGGCACCTGCGCGTGAACATGTAATTCCGGCTGCCACTGCAGCTTTTTGCAAAAGTGACTTAAGAGCTTCACCATGTAGGCCAGCAACTGAATGGTGGATTACTCCCTCGACGATAATTGCACCAACGGTATCACCGGCCCCAACGGTATCAATAACAGTAATTTTTGCTCCATCGACTTCTTCAATTCCATGCTCTGTAAATCCAATAATTCCCTGTGCGCCGCGGGTAATGACGACACAGCTAACACCTACTGCAAGCCATCGCTTAGCTACTTCATTTAAGGATTCATCTGGGTAGAGCCACTTAAGGTCATCATCGCTGACTTTCACTATTGAAGATAAACCAATCCATTTTTCTACAGCCACAACGTAAGTTTCTCTATTCCCCAACACCGAGGGGCGAATGTTTGGATCAAAAACAATTGGAGCAAACTCACCAACTCGCATCGCCCAATCAAATAAAACACTTGCCCCAGGCTCAATTATGGTGACCAGTGTGCCGATATGGAGTACAGATGGCTTTTGTCGTTCAGGGTCAGGAAGCCAAGAGAGACTGAAATCAAATGTTGCAGTTCCATCTATATGAAACTCATAACTTGCACCGCCGAGAGTATCCAAAGTAACTGTTGCGGTGCAGGTAGGTTTTTCACTTGTTAAACAGTGGCTTAACCCAACACCGTCGCGGACTAATTCTTTGCGTGCATTTACTCCGTATTGGTCAGTTGAAATACCATCAATAAAATCAACAGAGTTCCCCAAGCGCGCCAAAGCTTTGGCAGTATTCGCCGGACCTCCACCAACAACTGGTCCGGTAGGTAAAACATCGATGAGAACTTCACCTGCAACCCATATACTCAATTGAGTTCTCCCTTGCGGGCTAGGAACTCTGCAATTACTTCAACACCGAGTAGGTGATCTTGTACTTGAGGTAGACCACTAATCAGCAAAATTCCAGTAAAACCTAAGCCAGTTACATTTAACGGTAATCCACCGCCGTGTATTGCATGTGTTTCTTCGGGTAAGCCGTTCGTCTCATACCAATCGATGCCTTGTTCCTCAGCCAACACTCTTTCAAAAATAGTTGAGTGGCCAGTTGCCATTGTTACACGGGCCTTGCGTGCAATCCAAGCATCATTGTCGGGTGTGGAGCCAGGTAGCGAAGCATGAAAAACTATCCATTCCTTGAGTCGAACTTCAATAGCTATCGGAAGAGCGCGATCCATGCCAATTTTTTTCGCAATCTCACCGATTTCAATAGCTTCGGCTTGGGTTAGTGAAGGCAAAATGAGTGTGCGATCCTCAAATGCAAGACCTTCACTCGTAAATCCGCCAGTTGTTTCGACCACAGCCTAATTGTGCCTTACTGTGCGCTCATGATCACTATTCCAGAAACCGACCTCGTCGTTCACCCTTTATGCCTTGGTACCAATATTTTTGGTGCTAATGCTGACGAAGCAGAGTCTAAGAACGTATTGGATGCATATCGCAGCCACCAAGGTAACTTCATCGACACCGCAGATGTCTATAACCAGTGGGTACCTGGACACATAGGGGGCGAATCAGAACGCATCATAGGTTCGTGGATGAAGAGCCATGGCAACCGTGCCGAAATGGTTATTGCGACCAAAGTTGGAAAGTTGGAAGGTCGGCGTGGATTATCAGCGGCTAACATAATTTCAGCATGTAATGAATCTCTAGATCGTTTACAAACAGATTACATTGATCTTTACTACAGCCATGAGGATGATGAAACTGTTTCACTAGAAGAAACGATGTCTGTATATGCGCAGTTAATTGCAGAAGGCAAAGTACGGTACATCGCAGCTTCTAATTTTACGTCTGCTCGATTACGTGAATCAATTAATTTTAGCGAAGATAATAATCTACCTTCTTATATTGGCGTACAGGAACTCTATAACTTAGTTGATAGAAAAGGTTATGAAAGCGAGATGGCTCAAGTAGTTGCTGAACTCGGAATTTCTAACATGCCCTTTTATGGAATTGCTCGTGGATTCTTGACTGGAAAATATCGTCCAGGCGTTGCTGAAGTCGATTCAAAGCGTGCAGCTGGAGCTCGTGAATACGCTAATGAAAAAGGTTTTGCGATTATTGCTGCAATGGATCAAATCTCGGCGGCACACAACAACGCACCTCTTGCTGCAATTGCTCTTGCTTGGCTACGCGCACAACCAACCGTGAGTATCCCTATTGCATCAGCACGCACAGTTGATCAACTGAATGAAATCGTCCAAGTTGTCGAATTGACCTCTGTGGAAGTTGAAAAACTTAACTCTATTTCCTGAGCCGCCTTCGGGAATCGAACCCGAGACCTTCGCTTTACGAGAGCGACGCTCTACCAACTGAGCTAAGGCGGCGAAACGCTAGCCAATAATAGGGACTACTCTCCACTTGGTCTTTATCTTTTCGGCCTGCACGGGCAACAACAGGCATGAATCCTTTAAATTTTTAGACTCGACAGTTTTTTTGATACTGAGCTCAAGGACCTGAGATGTTGAAGAAATATCTATTCCATAGTCAGTTGGTTCTCCACCAGAATACCCTTGCAGTGTTGGCTTTGAATACTCCATAGAGAGCACTTGAGCATCAACTAACCAGGCAAATATAGGTCTTTTACCAATCTGTACATCTGAGGGAACTACTGAAAAACTCTTGCACTTCTTAAAATCGGCCTGAGACCCCTTGGCAATCTTCACAAAGTGCATATCTTGAGCGGTCCAACGCCCTATGTTTGGTGTGCTCTCTGAAACAATCATGGTGATAATTACAAGTGGCATGACCAGAGCTACCATCCTCTGATTCAAACGTAAACTACCAACCCTTTTCAATGGGCCGAAGTGGATAATATATTTATTTAGAATTATGGCTATTGCAAGCGCCCCAGCCATGTATTGAAAAGTATGTACTCGACTCAAAGCTCTGAGCGAACTAAAACCGGGGAGTTGCTCAAATGTAAGAGACCAAAAACTAAATCCCCGTGCATCTTTTAAAATCAAAAGTTCAACTATAGCAACGACTAATAAAAGCGCCATTGGGATGATTACAACTGTGCGATTAACTTTCATTAATTTTCTCATTACCATTGCACTGGTAATGAAAAGCACTGCAAGAAATGTCGGCGTAAAGCCCATCCCTGGTTCGCCTGTTCCAGGTAATCCATAACTAAAGAGTTTTTGAAGAATTCTCCCAAAGAGCAGGTTATCAAAAGGTGGGTTAAAGACATCTGTAAAAGTTGGACTATAGAATGAAACAGCCGCGAATCCTCTAACTGTCCTGTAAGTAGTGTCGAAAATATAGATTTTAAGAAAAACTAATACCAGAGGTAAAGACAGAATAATTGGGATAAAGGCAGTTTTAAGGAAGCTAATCGCATTGGTCTTTGTGATACTCCCATGAAGTTGATTCTTTTTTATACTCAATATTAAGTACATTAACAAGCCGAGGAGTCCGTAGAGAAGCGAGAAGATAAAAACATAGGTTGAGGAGAGTGCTAAAACTAATAGGAGATTTAGCACGATCGTAAGGTAGACCGCCCTGCGCTTATTTGTTTGGGCATGCACGAATCCGTATCCCGCCAAGAGAATCCACCCAATGAAGGGGTACATAACATGCTGAACGTGGGTACTTTGCGCCCACATTGTGGAGTTATATCCCCAATAAATAATCAAAATCGCACCAGGTAAGGTTCCGAGCTTGAATTTGTGAGCCATGACAACCGCAGAATAGGCCGAGAAGAGTTGAAGTAAGACTGTGGCAATCAACCAAGAATTGACAACATTTATACCCGTGAATCGAAATACTGAGTGAACTATTCCTTGTAAAAAGAAACTATCTGAAAAAACAAGGGTGTCTTGGGTTGGATAAAAGAAGAGAGTTTGGGATAGCCCAGTATGGCCTGTTAGGAACTGGTACCAATGCTCATAAAGCACCGTAGTAAATCGTGCATCCCCATCGTCACCAGGCAAAAAACCTTTGCCAGATAGATTTACATGCCGCCAGAACCACAACGAATTAATGATAAAAATAGAATTAAACAGGAAAAAACGGTTTCTGCTCAATTTTAATAACTTTTTCATTAGTTGGAGTAAGACTTTGACCTAATTTTAAGGTTGTATTTAAAAATGCAATAAATCGCACGAAAACCGTCTTTCCAAGTAATCTTTTTTCCTTCAGCGTACGTTCGCCCTTGATATGAAATAGGAACCTCATATACACGGGCTCGCATCTTTGCCAACTTTGCAGTGATCTCGGGCTCTAATCCAAATCGTCGCTCTTGAATATCTAACTTCTGCGCGAAATCTGTACGCATAAATTTGTAACAAGTTTCCATATCCGTTAAATCCAAGTTCGTAAAAATATTCGAAAGCGTTGTTAGAAAATCGTTTCCTACCCTATGCCAATAATAAAGTGCTCTTCGCGATTCATAGGTAAGGAATCTCGAACCAAAAACAGCATCGGCCCGACCATCGAGTAGTGGAGCTAACAGTCGCGGGTATTCTTCGGGAGAGTACTCGAGATCTGCATCTTGTATCACTGTAAATGGAAGTGAACACAGTTTTATTCCTTGCGCAATGGAATAACCTTTTCCTGAATTCTTTTCATTTAATGAGAACTGAATCCGTGAATCCTTAATTTTTTTGATAGTCTCTGCCGATTTATCAGTAGAACAATCATCAATCACAATTACCTGACCAACACTTGTCTGGGCCAAAACCCTTGTAAGTAGGGCTGAAATGGTCCTCTCCTCGTTGAAACATGGAATGACAACGCTGAGGCATTTCTTTGACTTATCGGCTGTTCTTGCCATAGTTAATTCACCAACTCTTGAAAGTATTTAACTGTTTTCCTCAATCCGTCACCGCGAGATTCCTTTGGTTGCCAGTTCAGCAATTGACGAGCTTTAGCAATATCGGGCTCGCGTGTTAATGGGTCATCGGAAGGTAATGGTAAATATGTGATCCGACTCTTTGATCCAGTGATTGAAATGATTTCTTGGGCGAGCTCTAACATCGTAATTGGGGCTGGATTTCCCAAATTGATTGGCTCATGAATTCCCTCTGTAAAGAAGAGTGAAATCAAGCCTTCAACCAGGTCATCAACATAGCAAAAACTTCGAACTTGCTTACCTTCACCGTAGACAGTTAACTCCTGATTTTGTAGCGCTTGAACTATAAAATTACTCACTACGCGCCCATCATCGGGAGCCATCCGAGGGCCATAAGTATTAAATATTCGTGCAACGCGGATATCGAGATTGTATTGGCGATAATAATCAAAGAAGAGTGTCTCGGCAGCTCGTTTACCTTCGTCATAACATGCCCGAATTCCAATGGGGTTTACATTTCCCCAATAACTTTCTGGTTGAGGCGAAATGGTTGGATCTCCATACACTTCTGATGTACTAGCCTGTAAAACTCGTGCACCCGTTCGCTTTGCTAAACCCAAAATATTTATTGCGCCGTGAATACTCGTCTTAGTTGTCTGAACTGGATTGCGTTGATAGTGAATAGGTGAGGCAGGGCATGCTAAATTAAAAATCCCATCAACTTCAACATAGAGCGGGAAAGTCACATCATGTCGAATCAATTCGAAATTCGGATGTTCCATCAGGTGGGAGACATTTTTCTTAGTGCCGGTGTAAAAATTATCAACACACAGAACTTCGTGGCCTATATCGAGGAGTTTTTCACTTAAATGTGAGCCTAGGAAGCCCGCCCCGCCGGTCACTAAAATCTTCACACTGAAGTGTATTGAGAACTACTTAATTTGCAATACTCGCTTTCCTAATTTATGCAGCCTTTCCGTTAAGTCGATTGGCCATTGTGACTGCAACCTGCAGCCAACTCTGAACCTGTGCATCCGTCATGGTTTTTTCAGGAGTGGTCATAACATATAGGCCGGTAAACATCTCATTATTAAACTGATAAATTCCAAATAATTCACGTGCTTGACTGCCCGTATCAATTTGAGCCCTTACGATGAGTCGCGAACCGGTATCAACTAAGCCTGTTGGTAAGTTTAAAATCTCTTTGAAAACATATGGTACTGAAACGCCACTTGCATCAATGTATCCCTTATTAACTGTGCACTGTGCAAAAGCCTTCATGAGTTCAATGTGCGCTTGCTTCGCAGCTGCCGAGCTTGAGTAAGCAACGACCTCTGTTGATAGAAATGTATAAGGAGAGTCTTTTTTTGTTGCGATCACTTGTCGTCTGGCCAGACGCTTGAGTTCGGATGGATACAATGCACCGCATAAATCTAATGTTGCAGCATCTGTGGAAGTTCCACCATCCATTGGATAAACCGACCACTCTTGGCTTAGATCAGTTGAGTTAAAACCGTACTGTCCAAGAGAGTCTTGCTCAGGATCTAAAAGTGAGAGATCCGAAATAGTGGGCAACCTATCCAAGTTGTTTATATTGGTGAAAGTGGATGTCACGAGGTTTAATCCAAAGACAGTAAAATTAGCTCCACTTACTCTAATAATTCTCTTGGTCTTTCCAACGTCAATGCTTGCACCAATTCGTAGTATTGCTAATTTAGAGTCAGCGATGTTTGCAATCGGTTTGCCTCCCACTGCCACTACTGCGGCACCAGCGCCAACTAAGACATCTGCATGTCCTTTAGCGCTAAAAGATGCACTGCACTTCCCGGTGCATTTAAGCGAGGTTATCCCTGATGACGAACTTCCCATACTCCATTTTCCACTCCGGGTTGATTTGTCGGCCGATAAAACAGTTGTTGAAACCGTTAAATCACCGACGACACCATTGCCTAAGCAGTCAAAAACTTGCGCCTTCCCAGTCAGAGCTTCTCCATTACTAATAGTAAGGTTTGGAACCTTGGAGTCCGAGCTACTTTGATTTATAACGCCTTCATTGTTAACGATATTTGTCAGGCATACTCCACTTCCAGCATCTTTGGCACCTGCCCAAGCAAGATCAACCTGATTTCCCGTGATCGCAGTGGTTTTGAAATCACTTGTAACTATTGGACGGGCACGGTCAATCGTAACTTTCACAGGATCAGACCACTCACTCACGTTGCCCACTAAATCCGTGGCGCGAATAGATAATGTGTATGAGCCTTCCGATAAATCTCTCACCTGTAGAGTTTTAGGAACGGTAAAGGGTTGTAAGTATGTTGGATACCAATTTTCGACTTCGCTTGCTTTCACATTACTTACCACGCCATCAATTTTGCTTTGAAAATTTGCAATCTCAGTATCAATATCGTCATATCCACTTTCAAGAATTTCAGCCGATGGAACGATCCATGTCGCTGGATTACTTAATACTGGTGTTGGTGGAGGTGTGATATCAGCCTTCTTTGTAATCATTACTGAAGCTTTATCGCCATTTATCTGCGCATTCAGAACAACGTTGCCAGAAAAAGTAGTTGCAGATAGTGCTGACATAGATCCGCTCATCTGGGAAAGAACGTACGTGTAATTATCTAGATTGAGCATCCACACATCGGTACCAAGTTCAGTTCCGAACTCACTCGCCACCATGTCCTCTGAGTTTGGACTAACTATTGAGGACACCGGTGGTGGGTCTAGCCTGAAAACCACCAGCCCTGCTTTGTAACTCAGCCCTGGATTGGCTCTACGGTACTCAATCCAATAAGCCGATTGTCCATCACGAATATAGATTGCACGGATACCATTTGCAAAATCTGATGGAGAAAGCTGAACGGTCTCTGATTGCCACACCTGTTTAACTTGTGAATCATCGAGCAATCCCATTCGCCATTGGTGATACGTATTCAGTGGTGACTGAGTATTAAGATTGCCCATCACATCTACGACTCCGCCATATTCTACGGCCTTGCAATCTGCTCCCCATGCTCCATCTTTTGCACCTGAGCCGCATCGGAGAAAGTTGGTGTGACCCAAACCAAATGTATGACCGAGTTCGTGGGTGATAATAAAGGCAGAGCCAGAGTTATGCAGAACTACTATTCCATTGGTACTTGTTGGACTTCCGAGTAGTGTCCGACCGCTCCAAATGCAACCAGATTCAGGTGCAACAATTACTAGATATCGATTATTGAAATCCGTAATTCCTAAACGCTTATACGCCTCGTTACGCACACCATACATAAATGTGGATGAGGCAGTGCCAGTACATGCCATCCGTATTTTCAGTTCGATAGGAGCATCAAGGATTTTTCCAGAGACAAAATCCGTTGTGCGATCTTTCGTATCTCCGACAAGGGTTGTAAAAGTCTTCCACCTGACATTCACATCTGAATCAATTAAATGTGAAATCTCTTGAACAGTTGAAGGTATCGCTGCTGCACCTGGCCACGTCACCGAGACAACATCGACTGGCCGTGGATCAGAGGCACGAGCAGGGGCAAAATTGATAAGCGACGAAGTAAGAACTAGGACTATTAAGGAGGAGGTTCTTCTTCTCATGTACATACCTTAGATACTCCAGGATAGATTTTCATGTCGCTCGATGACCCATGGCCGATATTCTGAAAGTTCACTCTGGCTAAACCAGATTGCCGAATCCTTGCCGGCAACCATGACGGCAGTTGCCAGTGCATCACACAAAGCTCCATTAGGACCCACGATTGTTGCTGACTTTGCACCTATAGCAATCATCCCAGTGAGGGGATCTGTAATGTGTGCACCACGTTCATAAGTTCCCGACGTAGCAATTGCACCATCCGTAATTGCGAATACTTGTAAAACCTCCATTTTATTGTCGGGATTAACTACACCGATAGACCATGGTTGAACTATTTGTGACTCCTCATCGAAAAATCCACCGCGTAAAGCTAAATCACCTGCGGCGTTAACATGAATATGGTCAGCTCCAGCAGCAAGCAAAATATCCGCACACTCGTCTGCTGCCCAACCCTTAACTAATCCAGATGGATCAAAACCACCTGGAACTGCCCAAGGATTAAATGCACCACCAGTTAGTTCTCTAGCTTTGTCACAAATTTCCCACACTTCTTTTACGTTCTCATCACACTCTTGAATTCTCAATTCGCCACGACGCAATCTTGAGATCTGTGAGTTCGCTTTATATGTCGAGAAAACTTCGTCGACCCCCAAACAAAAAGCATGTGCACTATCTATTCCTTGCTGCAGCTGTTCTTTACTTACATTAGATGAGGCACATTCAATAAAAACAACAGTTCCCCACACTTCAAACTCTGACTGAATGCGGTTCATCTCCACAATATATGTTCGGCTTAAAGGCCAGCTTTAGCCAAAGCCCCTTGCAGTGATTTGTACCATCCATAAGAAGTGTACGAAGCACCAGATGCACCATTAATTCGATCTGACTGGGCGGCAAGCGTCTGGGATCTCAAAATAGGTACCGCCATGTTTGTATAACGATCATTTCTTCCACTTGGTGCAACTACTGCTCGGGCATCTGTGATTTTTCCATCTGTTACGGTGATTTCTACTTGAACATTTCCATACTGCACATAAACGCTCGGTCCTACAAAAACTCCAGTCACCTTTTTAACTACTGGTGTTGGGGCCGCAGATTGTGTTGGGGCCGCAGATTGTGTTGGGGCCGCAGATTGTGTTGCAGATGTCTTCGTTATAACTGGTTTTGCTTTTTTCGTTGCCACAGGTTTAACCGAAGGTGTTGGAGTTTGAGTGCTCTGTGCCGCAGGTGTATTTGAAACCGGTGTTCCGATTGCACTGCCACTCGCCAAATTCAAGGACTGTGTTGATGTTAACTGAGGTGGTGTTATAGCAAGCACCGCACCTAATCCGCCAATAGTTCCTCCAGCAATTAATATCGCGCGCTTCATCGCCTATCCCTCCCCGTGAAAAGCGAAGGCCTCATCATGGAATCGATTTTTTGGAACGCCTAAGCTTTCAGCTGCTTCTCGTACGGCACTTACAAGCGGTTCTGGACCACAAATATAAATATCACTATCGGCAAACTGTGGAACTAATTTGCGTAAAGCTCGTGCATCCATTGGATGGTTTTTGCGAGGCCCAACTAAGTAATGCACGTGAATCGATCCACCGCTATTAAATGCAATATAATCGAGCTCTTCACGCAGTACTAAATCTTCTTCTCGTGATGCTCTAAAAATCACATCCAGCTGCACCCCACCATTGAACTCATCCATCAAAGCACGCACTGGTGTGATTCCAACACCACCACCAATTAAAACTACGTGTGGTCTAGTACTCCGTCCTGCAGTAAAGGCACCATATGGCCCTTCAACAAAAACACGTGTTCCGGGCTTAAGAAATGCCAATGAACGTGAGTGGTCCCCTAAATCTTTTACAGTGATTCGTAAGTAGTGTGCAGTCGGTGCGGCGGATAAAGAATATGGATGTGACATCAAGAAATGACCTCGAGTAAAAAATCTCCAACCAAAGAACTGTCCACCTTGAGCTGCTAACTTATCCAAATTTTTTCCACGCATGATTACAGAAACAACACCTGGACCCTCTACAACTACTTTATCTACTCGCAACGAATGTTTCATGGAACGAACCAACGGAACTCCGAAGCGCCAGTAAATAACTGAGAATGCCATAGAGATATAAAGCCCAGTCCAATATGCTCGATTAAGTGGGTGACCAACAAACATCTGTCCATTAACTACTTGATGCATAAATGAAGCAGCAATAGCGGCATACGTATAGATATGGATAACCCACCACGTCTCGTAACTCATCTTTGCTCTAGCTTTTTTATATGAGGTCACGCCCGCCATGATCATTAAAACAAATCCAGCTAGGGCAAACCACATCCATGGAAAAGTTTGAAGCATCCGCCACAATTCGACGTAAAGTCTCACATGATCTTGACCGGCAAAACTCAAAATGATAAAGAGAACATGAAATCCAATTGCGAATAATGAGTATGGGCCTAATTTACGATGCCACGTTACTAAACGATCGTGACCAACGCCTTTTTCAACCCACGGGATACGAGCGACTAAGAAGATCCCAACAATCGCAAAATATGTTCCAACAAGTGCGCAAAGCCTCGAAAATGTTGCTAGAGATGCGTATAAAGTAATGAAATCACTCTTACGGACAGTAGTCATTTGAAGTGCCAGAGTGAAACCTAAACCTCCACCCATTGATAAGGCGGCCCAATCTGTACCGGCAGCTGAGTGTTTATAAATTCTCGCTGGTTGCGGCGCTTTAGGCATGTGGCAATTAGAGCGTGTTTTCCTGAGAACACCCTGTGACATGTAAAATAATTAAGATCCTCAGAGCCACATCTCACATAGTGCTAACCGCCGGCTTAAAAACCATTATTTCCATGCTCCATAACTCGACAAGATAGGATTAGCACCTTATGAAATACGCTCAACTCATCCGACTGCTGGTCGCTCGAGATCTGACGATTCGCTACAAACGCAGCGTCATTGGCATTGGTTGGACGTTGCTCAACCCGATGTTAACCAGCATCGTTATGTGGTTTGTCTTTTCATTCGTCTTTGCATCTCGCCTGCCATCTGGTCAGCAGTTCGCCCCGTATCTCATGGCGGGCATCTTGCTTAACACATTCTTTAATCAAGGTTTGATGCTCTCTGCTGAATCAATCGCAAGCAACGGTGGAGTGCTAACCAAGATCTATGTACCGCCGCAGATATTCGCAATCAGCTCAGCACTAGCCGGTCTAGTTAATTTCTTCATTGGCATGATTCCACTGGCAGTCGTCTGCTTCTTAAGTGGTCAATCCCTAGCGTGGTCTCTGCCGTTAGTTCTCATTGTTGGAGTCTGCTTAGCGTTCTTGGTTGCAGGTCTCGGCCTAGCGCTATCAATCGTCTTTATTCGCTTTGATGACACACGCAATATTGTGAACGTGCTTTTAATGATTTTGATGTATCTAACCCCGATTTTCTATCCCATCTCTGTTATGAACCCAACAATGCAACACATTATTCGATTGAATCCACTGACAAGCTATCTCGAAGTCTTCCGGTGGGCTTTTTCAAATAATGCATTCCCAACCTGGCACAATTGGGCATATATGTTTATTACAGCTGCATGTTCTTTCATTCTCGGAGCATCTGTCTTTAAGAAGTTCTGGCCTCGAACGGTGGCAATGTTGTAATGGCCGTCGTTGAGATTAATAACGTTAATTTAACGTACCGCGTTTTAATGAACCGCCGTGGGTCGATTCGAGATTTATTCAAAGAGGCGGTCGCTGGCCGAGCGCGCATCGTGAACTATGTTGCACTGCAGGACGTCTCCTTCACGGTCGATGCTGGCGAAGTCGTAGCGATTTTGGGCCGTAACGGGGCAGGTAAATCGACTCTTTTAAAAATTCTTGCTGGCGTCCTCCCGCCTACAAAGGGGACCGCCAAAGTAAATGGCTCAATTGCACCAATGATTGAGCTTGGCGCAGGTTTTCACCCCGAAATGACCGGGGCTGAGAACGTAGTTTTTTATTCAGCACTAATGATGCGTGACATTAAAAAAGTAAAGGCCCGCGTGGCTGAAATTGGCGAGTGGGCTGGTGTAGGCGATCATATGAACTTTCCATTGCGGACTTTTTCATCGGGCATGGTGGCACGCCTAGCTTTTTCTACAGCCACCGATGTTCAGCCAGAGGTTTTGCTAATCGATGAAGTGCTAGCCGTTGGTGACGCCGATTTCAAAGAAAAGTCAGGTGCCCGTATGACGCAGCTGATTACTTCTGGTGCTGCGGTGGTGCTTGTTTCACACGATATGGCAGCGGTACGTAGATTAGCTAATCGCGCAATTTGGCTTGAAAATGGTCACGTCAGAATGTCTGGCGAAGCCAATGAAGTAGTAGATGCTTACGAAGCAGGTTAACCATGCGAGTACTACATGTAATAGCGCGCATGAACTTTGGTGGGACTGCTCGATATTTAGTTGAATTAAACAATGGCTTAACTGCAAATGGTATTGAAAACTTTATCGCTGCTGGCCATGTTGAAGGAAAAGAGAGTATCGATCCATCCGTACAGGCGATCTCAATAATTTCTATCCCATCGCTTGCTCGTTCACTTAACCCTCCAAAGGATTTTAATGCAGCATTTGAACTTCGAAAAATAGTCGCTGAGATTAAGCCTGATATCGTCCACACTCATACTTTTAAGGCTGGCTTAATCACCCGTTTACAAACTGGTGCACTCAAACGAGTTGTACAAAAAGATATTAAGTTTATTCACACATTTCATGGACATTTATTTGATGATCCCGAATTTAGCGGTCCGAAGGCCCAAGTAATTGCGGGGATTGAAAGAGTATTGGCCAAAAAAACCGATGTGCTGGTTTCGGTCGGACTCAAAGTTTCAACCGATCTTATTGCTCGCAAAATTGGAACTAGTCAACAGTTCGTTAACATTCCACCTGGAGTTCGCGCTCTTCCTGTGGCGGAGCGAAGTGAAGCTCGGGCAAAGTTCGGGATCTCAGCAGAACACTCTGCTATTGGTTGGATTGCTCGTGTCACTGGCGTCAAAAATCCCATGCGTGCCATAGAAGTTGCTCGGGCTTTGCCAGATACACAGTTTTTGCTCGCAGGTGGCGGGGATTTACTGGATGAAATTCGCGCCAAAGCTCCGGAAAATATGAAAATCCTAGGGTGGAGCGAGCCAACTGAGCTCTTTGCAGCTAGTGATCTGATTCTTTCAACCAGTGAAAATGAGGGTATGCCCATTGCGCTGATTGAGGCTCAATTAGCAGGACTTCCGGTTGTCGCTACTGATGCCGGCTCAGTTGCCGAAGTTGTTTTAGATGGCCGCACTGGTTTTGTAACTTCAAAAGATAGTGCCGAACTAATTACTGCCTGCAAACGATTAATCGAGCGACCTGAATTAAGAGCTGAAATGGGCCAGAACGCACGAACGCATGCAAGTAAATACTTTTCGATTGATGGCATGGTTGATTCTCATCTGTCTCTGTATAACCAAGTGATGAAATAGGATAAATACATGAAGGTACTGATCACGGGTGGTGGCGGATTTATTGGTTCGCACCTTTGCGATGCATTATTACGCGATGGCGCACAGGTCACTGTGATTGATAATTTTTCTACTGGCTCGCCAAAGAACATTGCTCATATCACTAACGAAATCGAAATTATCTCTGGCGATATCCGCGATGTAGCGCTGATGGAGAGTTTGACCCAAAAAGCCGATCTAGTGCTACATATGGCAGCCGCACTTGGTGTATCACGCATTCTTGAAAATACACTCGAATCAATTTCTACGAATATCACTGGCAGTGAAGTAGTACTAAATGCGGCAACAAAATTCAATACACGTTTAATAATTGCAAGTACATCTGAGATTTACGGAAAGAACCCAGCTCAGCCTTTATCCGAAGGCGATGATCGTGTGGTCGGTTCACCCCAGAAGTTACGTTGGTCTTACTCTGATGCAAAAGCAATCGAAGAAGCGATGGCATTTGCGCTTCACCAGGATAACCAATTGCCAGTAACAACGGTACGGTTATTTAATACAGTAGGACCCCGTCAAACTGGACAATATGGAATGGTAGTTCCTCGATTTGTGGCAAGTGCACTAAAAAACGACGCAATTACTATTTATGGCACTGGTGATCAATCACGGGTTTTCTGCCATGTCTACGATGCAGTCCGCGGAATTTTGCTCTTGGCCAAAACTGAAGCAGCTATCGGGGATGTCTATAACCTTGGCGGGCGTGGAGAAATTACGATCAATGAACTTGCCAATAATGTAGTTCGAATAACCGATTCAAAATCTAAGTTGTCCTACACCGCATATGACGATGCCTACCCAATCGGTTTTGAGGATATGCAACGTCGAGTACCGAATATATCTAAAATTACATCTGCTATCGATTGGCAGCCCGAGCACAGCCTTGAAGACATTATCTCTGATGTTGCAGATTATCTACGCGAGAAAAGTTAAATACCCTCTAGATTCCTTCAACACCCGGAATTTTACCAGTGCAGTCAAAGACATAAGCCGTCTTTACAATCTCATCTACTGAAATTACATCATGCAACGTAACAACAACTGCAATATCGGCTCCAGAAATCTCATCTGAACTTTCTCCTCGCCATGACGAAACTAAAGGATCGTGCCAAGTGACTATTGCCTCTTGATTGCGCAAGATTTCAATAATCGCTTCAGCGGGGGATTCGCGCGTATCTGCAATATTTGCTTTATACGCTAGACCGATGATGACTACTTTTTTGCCTTTTATGTTACCGCCACTGCCTTCAACAACACGTTGTGCGACAAAACTTGGCATAGCAAGATTGACCTCATTTGCCCGTTTGATAAATGTAGCTGGGACTCCAGCACGCTCTGCAACAAATGCCAGATAACTCGGATCTAAAGGTATGCAATGTCCGCCGACTCCAGCGCCCGGTGAAAATGGCATGAATCCATAAGGTTTTGTTGCGGCGGCGGCAATGACTTCACGCGCTGAAAATCCTAAAGTGTGCGAAATTTGCGCAAACTCATTGACCAGTGCAATATTGATCTGACGAAATGAGTTTTCAAATAACTTTGCAGCCTCTGCAACTTCAGGTGAAGAGACTTTTATGACCTCGTCACAAAAACTACTATAGAAATCAATGGCCTTAGTGGTAGCTTCATCATCTAATCCAGAGACTAGCCGAGGTGTGTTTTTCGTATTCCATGTCTGATTCCCTGGATCTACGCGCTCGGGTGAGACTGCATATAAATGATTGACCCCGGATGTCTTAAATATTCGCCCAGCAATTTCTTGGCGTAGGGTTCCGGGAAACGACGTTGACTCATTAATCACAAGTACGGGTGCGGCAAAGTTCGTAGCAATAATGTCACATGCTGAATAAATCGCCGATAAATCAGGTTTGCGATCACCATCTAAAGGTGTTGGTACTGCGATTATGACAATTTCAGCGGTTGCTAATTCGCCGGGATTTTCGACACATAGATAATTTCCGGCGGAAATAAACTCCTTTAGGTCCTCACTTTTGATTCCCTCAATGTGAGATTCACCTAAAGCCAAGCGCTTTGCGATTTCATGATTGATTTCAAGCCCAACAACATTGTGACCAACTCTTGCGGCCGAGGCGGCAATAGTTAATCCGACATAACCCTGTCCAATGATTCCAACTTTCACTTATTCACTCCTACTTATTTACTTAAGTGTGGTGTTGTGAGGGTCAAGGATTTTCATGCGTGCCATTGCTGTTGCTTTTTCCTCAGGTGTCGAACCTGGTAATGAGTACAACAAACGCCATGAGTTGTAATCATCTGGAAAGTTCTTCACTGAAGCTCGAATTACCGTTAGACCTTCAGCTAAGAATTTATTCTTTGCAAGAGATAAAGAAATCTGTGCCATCCTCGTTGCATCTAATGGTTTAATGTATGCGGCTGCCTGTACACGTTGAACATTTCTACTACCGAGAGCATCTAAATACTTTGTCGATGCAAGAAATGGTGGCAACATGGCAACAAGACCAATGAGCACTCCGGCAAGAATCGCAATCGATGATGCCGGTGAAACGTCATTGAGCGAATACGTCGCAGCAGTGACCTTAATTCGTTTGCTCTGTTTAACAACGGCTACCTCTGGTGCTTCAGGATCTCTGGAGTAGATTTCATATCCAATAATCGCACCCGATAAAATCCAGCCCCAGACCGCCAAACCCAGCTGATTGAGGGAGATGATCGACTGGGATTGGTAAGCCACCCAGGTGGCAACAAGGGCCGTAAATGCAGGATTAAAACTCTTATTTCTATGAATCACTTTAATTGCCGAAACAATCACCAGTACGAAGAGAATCATGTAAACGGCAATAAGCGGGAATCCGCCATTAGATGAAAGGTCAAGCAAAACATTGTGAGCGGCGTTACTGATTACATCTGGACCACGACGTACGGTCGCAGCGACGGTACGAGATCTGCGATACCAATCCCCATAGCCATCTAGACCAACGCCTAACCAGGGATGATCAATAGTCATTTTCCACGCTGCACGCCAATAATCGCCGCGATAGGTCACAGAGTCTTTAAAGAGAAGTGAAGCCAATGGACCTTTATTAAGAGAGCCAATTGCCACAAAATATGCAGCAACTAAGCCAATTATTGCGAAGGGGATAGTCAAGAGTTTTAATCGTGATTGATAGATATAAACAAAGAGAATAACAACTGCCCCTGCTAAAAAGACCAAGAAACCCTGTTGCGCGCCAGTTTTTTTAATGACAAAGAGTGAAACTGCGATATAGATGACATAACCCAGGCGCGTGTACCAGCGCGACTTGGGCGTTAAGAAAAGTGCTGCACTTAAAACGCAAGCGAAGCCAAGAAAAGCGGATTGAAAGTCGGGGTTACCTAAAAAGCCAATAACTGGGCTGTAATCCGATGCCCATGGAAGCGGATCCTTACCCGCAATCTGTAGCAAGCCATAGGCGACAGAAAGTAACCCTGCGCATAACATGGCAAAAGAGAGTTGAACCAAAAAATGCTTGGAGCTTGCAACAACGGCTGCAAGTAAGAGAATCGATAGCGAAACATATGAAAGATATCCTGTATTGCGACCGTTGGTACCAAAGAGCTCTTGATTAAAATTACCGCCAGAAAAAAACAAAACTACAGTTAAGTTAGCGACAAAGAGCCCAGTGACAATTAAAACTGGTCGATACTTCTTTGTAAAAAAACTCTTAAAGTGAAAACCTAGCAACACCAGCGTGGCACATGAGCCAACAATGAGCATCGCCATCTTGGGCAGGTTAATAGGATCGTAAGTAAATCGAGGGGTGATAAAAACGGTGGTTAGCCCGGCCACCCAAGTAATAACTCGGCCAAGAAAGGCTCTCTCATTATTTAACGTAATGCTCAACGAATCATCCCAACGTAGGTATTTTCAAAGCCAAGTATAGGCCAGGGTCCAATCAACTATAGAAATACTGAAGAAATACCAAGGCCCAGCCCCTCCGAAGAGGAACTGGGCCTTGGCGTTAGATCTTTATCAGATCAGGTGAGGCAATTAAGCCTTTACCTTCTTCTGGATCTTGAT
>WLMW01000003.1 GCA_009700025.1 Actinomycetota bacterium | reverse complement strand
TGGTTAGAGATTTTCATAAAATTATAGGCATAGAAGCTCGTGAGCAAGTATCAGAGCTGACTGGAAAGTTACCGGATGCAGTTCTTGCTTGTGTCGGTGGTGGTTCAAATGCAATTGGAATTTTCCATGCATTTATTCCAGATACAGATGTGCGATTGATTGGTTTTGAAGCTGGGGGAGATGGCGTTGAGACTGGTCGCCATGCAGCAACAATCACAGGTGGCTCACCTGGTGTGTTACATGGCACTCGTTCGTATGTACTTCAAGATAAAAATGGTCAAACAGTAGAGTCACATTCAATTTCAGCAGGTCTGGATTATCCAGGAGTCGGTCCTGAGCATGCTTATCTTCACGACATTGGTCGGGCCGAATATCGTGCCATCAACGATGATCAAGCGATGGAAGCTTTTTCACTACTTTGTCGAACAGAGGGAATTATTCCAGCAATCGAAACTGCACATGCTTTAGCAGGAGCAATGATTATTGGAAGAGAGATAGGCCCGGATGCAACGTTGCTGATTAATTTATCGGGCCGTGGTGATAAAGATGTACAGACTGCAGCAAATTACTTTGGAATTCCGCTGTGAGTTCACGTCTGGATGAACTTTTTATCAAAGTCCGAGCAGAGAACCGTGCGGCACTTATTGCATATATTCCTGCGGGCTTTCCATCCAAAAGTGGATGCGCGAAAGTAATTCAAGCTTTAGCTAACGCAGGTGTTGATGCTATCGAAATCGGTTTTCCTTATAGCGATCCAGTGATGGATGGACCAACAATTCAAGAAGCAGCAGACATTTCACTCAAAGGGGGCACGGAGGCTGCCGATGTTTTTGCAGCGCTAAAAGTCGCAAGCGATACTGGTGTTGCTTCGGTTGTAATGACTTATTGGAACCCGATAGAAAAATATGGGGTCAGTAAATTTGCAGAGGCAATCTCGACAAACGGTGGCTCTGGCGTAATCACGCCTGATTTAACTATTGAAGAGTCTTCACAATGGTTAATGGCCTCATCTACTCATAAAATTAATCCGATATTTGTGGTTGCCCCAAGTTCAAGTGATGAAAGGCTTGCTCAAGTCACATCTAAGACTGGCGGTTTTGTTTATGCCGCAAGTGTTATGGGAGTTACTGGTGCCAGAACTACTGTTTCAGTCGATGCAAAGGATTTGGTAAATCGTGTGCGGTCAGTTACATCGTTACCAGTATGCGTTGGTTTAGGTGTGTCCACTCGTGAACAAGCAAAATCTGTTGCTGGATACTCTGATGGAGTTATTGTTGGGTCTGCTTTCATAAAACTCTTGCTTAATTCAGAAGATGAAGCAAGTGGACTAGAGGCAGTATCCCTACTCGCAAAAGAATTGGCATTGGGAGTACGAGAAGGTCGATGAGAAATTTTAATAACCGATATCAAAACATTTTGACGCTTATTGGGCGTCTTATTCTTGGCGGGGTTCTACTTGTTGCTGGGGGATTGAAGGCTTTCAAGCCGGCAGAGTCAGCTAATGCCGTTGCCGCATACAAAATTCTGCCAACTCAACTAGCCCATATCGCGGGTTATGCCTTACCGTGGCTTGAAATTGCAATAGGTCTGCTCCTTATTATTGGAGTCTCTTTGCGCCTAGCCACGATTGTCGCTGGGGGAATAATGCTTCTGTTCGTAGCCTCCATTATCAGCGTCTGGGCTCGGGGGCTTCTTATTGACTGTGGTTGCTTCGGTGGGGGCGGCGCAATTGATCCTGCGTTGGCTGCAACGGTACATAGGACCTATTTCATAGAAATCATGCGAGATTTAGGTTTGGCATTTATCGCGCTGTATCTATACTTTTTCCCCTACGGACTATTCTCAATTGAGAAACAAGCTGCACCCATCGAGGAGAGATAAATGGCAAAGCAAGCAAAGGCTACTCAAGGCGGAGATCACTTCACTCGCTGGTTGGTTATTGGCATGGTTGCTCTCGTCGTTGTTACCGGTGTAGTTTTTTCTGTTACGAGCTCTAAAACCAAAGCAGAGGCTTCATTTACTGCACTCAAGGGCTACACACTTGGGGCAGAAGTAAAGGGCACAGTTGATGTTGCCCAAGGGTCAGGGTTAGTTCTCAATCCAGGTGCTCCGATCAAGATTGACCTTTGGGAAGATCCGCAGTGTCCTGTTTGTCGTTTGTTTGAAGAGGCAAATGGAGCCTATATTGATGATTTAGTTCGCACAAAGAAAGCAACAGTTGTTTTCCACGTGCTCTCATTCCTTGGTGATGACTCCGTCCGTGCGTCGAATGCTGCGATGTGTGCAGCTGATGAGGGACGCTATTTAGACTTTCATAAAGCGTTATACATTGTGCAACCTCCATTGGAAAACTCTGGTTTCTTTAATGGCCCAAACTTGATAAAAATTGGTAGTTACGTAGGACTCAAATCCAAGAGCTTTACGGACTGCGTGTCAAAAGGTTCTAAACTGGCGGTAGTTCAAGCGCAAACAGATGCAATGCAAAAATACAATGTCAGAGGGACACCGACAGTCTTTATCAATGACAAACTCTGGGTACGCAAGTCAGGTACGTTTGATGTTAATGAATTCCGACTTGCTGTAGAGGCTGGCTAAAAATTGTTTCGTTCGATTCCATCGCCACCCACTTCGGCGATTGAAATCGGACCGCTCACGATTCATTTCTATGCTCTGTGCATCATGCTCGGAATCGCTCTTGCAATTTGGCTAGGAGACCGTCGATTTAGAGTAGTTGCCCCGCACGCGAAATCAGTTGTTTCTGAAATCGCAATTGCAGCAGTCCCTTTTGGGATAATCGGTGGACGGATCTATCACGTCATTACTTCGCCCGATGCATATTTTGGTGATGGAGGACATCCGCTTGACGCTTTCAAAATCTGGCAAGGTGGGTTGGGAATCTGGGGAGCTATTTCTCTCGGAACATTGGTTGCTTGGCTTCGCTATCGCTCTCTGACCGTACGAATGGAACTCCCAGCATTCTCATATTTTATGGATGCATTAGCTCCAGCAATTCTTTTAGCTCAAGCCATTGGCCGATTTGGAAACTGGTTCAATATCGAACTCTTTGGTGGACCTTTGACTGCGCCATGGGCGCTTTCGATTCCAATGAGTCAGCGCCCAGTTGGTTATACCCAGTTTGAAACTTTTCACCCTACTTTTTTGTATGAAGCAATCTGGTCAACGGCTCTAGCTATTGTCCTGATGAGAATTGGAAAAAGACTTCACGCCGGACAAGTTTTCACCATCTACATTGCCGGATACTGCTTGGGTCGCGTTGCAATTGAATCGATTCGAATAGATGAGGCCCATCACATTTTTGGACTACGCATAAATGTATTGGTAGGCATAGTCGTCGGAATTGGCGCAATAATCAGTTTCTTGCGTCAGAATAAAGTTCGCGGCGAAAATCTCAGGTAGGCTCTGACGTATGGCACTGGAAGACGTTTATTTGAGAAATCTCCACCACCGAACCCATCGCGCCGGGTGGCTCCGGGCGGCAGTTCTTGGTGCAAATGATGGACTTGTCTCAACTGCATCTTTGATGATTGGCGTTGTTGCTGCCGGAAAAAATGATTTCTTAGTTACTGCCGGTTTGGCTGGAATAACTGCTGGCGCTATGTCTATGGCTGTAGGTGAATACGTTTCGGTGCGTTCACAAAATGATGTAGAAGAATCTGATCGCATTCTTGAAATCGAACATTTAACAGCAGACCCAGAAGGTGAACTCTTAGAACTTCAACATATTTATATTAATCGCGGTCTAACTCCCGAACTTGCACTTGAAGTTGCCAATGCTATGCATGCTAAGGACCCCCTTGCTGCACATTTACGAGATGAGCTCGGACAGCACCCCCATACGAAAGCCCGGCCAGTACAGGCGGCAATTGCATCGGCAATCTCTTTTACAGCGGGGGGATTGATTCCATTTGTAGGAGCGTTCGCACCGACGCTCGGCGCAAAAACTTGGAGCATTATCGGATTCACTGTCAGCGGGTTAGTTCTGACTGGGATTGTCAGTGCCCGTACTGCCGGTGCCAAAGTGCTTGGAACCACTTTACGAGTGATCATCGGCGGGTGTTTTGGAATGCTCATTACCGCTGGTATTGGGCAGATTGCACGGGTCGCCGGAATTTAAGCACTAGCAATCAGGGTATTTCTTGCTATTCTTTATACCGTCGTAATCAGAAAAACAGGGCCAAGGTTGTCCCGTAAAATGCACAGACAATCGGAGCTCAAAGATTATGGTTTTGTCATCCAACTATCCACCCGCACAAGGGCTTTATAACCCTGCCCAAGAACATGATGCATGCGGTGTTGCCATGGTTGCGACTCTAAATAAAATTGCAACACATGAAATTGTTGAGAAGGCACTTACTGCCTTAAGAAATCTTGAACACCGTGGTGCATCTGGTGCCGAACCAGATAGTGGAGATGGTGCCGGAATATTAATCCGAGTTCCGCATCAATTTTTTGAGGAAGTTACTCAGTTCCAACTTCCGCCGGAAGGATCATATGCAACTGGCATCGCCTTCATCGAACAAGGCAGTGATGTTAGAGATGCGATCGACCGTATTGCCCAGGAGGAAGGTCTAAAAGTTTTAGGTTGGCGCGAGTTACCAATCAATTCTAAAAACCTTGGAAACACTGCGCTTTCAGTTATGCCAGATTTTCAGCAGCTGTTTATTGCTGGACTTAAAAATGAAAGTGGGATAATTCTAGAGCGCATGGCATTTTGTCTTCGCAAGCGCGCAGAACATACATTGCCACTTTATTTCCCTTCTCTTTCCTCGCAGACAATTGTTTACAAAGGCATGCTCACAACTGGTCAACTAGAAGAGTTTTTCCCAGATCTCAGTGATGAACGCGTCGTATCTCCATTAGCTTTAGTGCACTCGCGTTTTTCAACAAATACTTTTCCTTCATGGCCACTTGCTCATCCGTATCGCTACATCGCCCATAATGGTGAAATCAATACAGTGAAAGGCAATCGCAATTGGATGCGTGCGCGCGAATCACTGCTTGAGAGCGACCTGATTCCTGGAGATTTAAAGCGATTGTTTCCTATCGTGGAAATGTCGGGCAGCGATTCGGCCTCATTTGATGAGGTTCTGGAACTGCTCTATCTAGGGGGACGCTCATTGCCGCACGCCGTCTTGATGATGATTCCAGAGGCTTGGGAAAACCACACGTCCATGTCTCAATCGCGTCGAAATTTCTACGCTTTCCATGCCTCTCTAATGGAGCCGTGGGATGGACCCGCCTGTGTAACTTTCACTGATGGCCATCAAGTTGGTGCAGTTCTGGATCGCAACGGACTTCGTCCTTCGCGGTTCTGGGTTACAAATGATGGTTTAGTGGTTTTGGCATCCGAAGTAGGCGTTTTAGATATAGCGCCAGAAAAGATTGTTCGCAAGGGACGTTTGCAACCTGGAAAAATGTTTTTGGTAGACATTGAAGCTGGTCGAATTATTGAAGATGAAGAGATTAAAGAATCTCTAGCAACCGCAGCACCTTATGGTGATTGGCTACATGGCGGAATGGTTAAGTTAAGCGAACTGCCCGCTCGTGAGCACATCGTCTACCCTCATTCATCGGTAGTTCGAAGACAACGCGCATTCGGTTACACCGAAGAAGAGCTTCGAATTCTCATCACTCCGATGGCACGTAATGGCATGGAAGCTCTTGGCTCAATGGGGACAGATACACCTATCGCTGCACTATCCAATAAATCACGATTACTTTTTGATTATTTCTCACAACTTTTTGCACAAGTGACTAATCCACCGTTAGATGCAATTCGTGAGGAGCTAGTCACCAGTCTTGGAACTGCGATGGGCCCAGAGCATAATCTTTTAGATCCAGGACCATCATCGTGTCGACAGATTTCACTTGCTTTCCCAGTTATTGATAATGATGAACTTGCAAAAATTATTCACATTAACGCAGACGGTGATCATCCTGGATTAGGTGCACATGTCATCCGTGGACTTTTCTATGTAGCAGACGGAGGAGATTCTCTTCGCAATCGTCTCAATGAGATTAAAGATGAAGTATCACAAGCGATTGCAGATGGGGCCCGCATTATTGTTCTATCAGATCGAGATGGCGATACCGAAGAAGCACCAATACCTTCACTTCTCCTCACATCTGCCGTGCATCACCATTTGATTCGCGAGAAAACTCGCACAAAAGTTGGTTTAGTAGTCGAAGCCGGTGATGTTCGTGAAGTTCACCATGTCGCACTCTTAGTTGGATATGGTGCTGCGGCAGTTAACCCCTACCTAGCTATGGAAAGTGCTGAAGACTTAGTTCTACAAGGCGTTATAACTGGGCTTACTCCTGAAAAGGCTGTGCGCAATCTCATCAAGTCACTTGGAAAAGGCGTTTTGAAGGTGATGTCTAAGATGGGCATCAGCACAATTGCTTCATACACGGGAGCTCAAGTTTTTGAAGCTATTGGTTTGAGCACCGAGGTTGTAGATGAGTTCTTTGTTGGAACAACATCTCGCTTAGGAGGAGTCTCACTCGACGTCATTGCGCAAGAGACGATCTCGCGACACCATATTGCTTATCCACCTGGGGGAGAAGTTCCCGGAACTAAGCGACTGCCTATAGGTGGTGAATATCAGTGGCGCCGTGAAGGTGAACCACATTTATTTGACCCTGAAACTGTTTTCGCACTTCAGCATTCCACTCGCAATAAGCGCTACGACATTTTCAAGCGATATACGAATCGAGTGAATGACCAGAGTGCGCGACTTATGACTCTGCGGGGATTGTTTGAATTCACCGATCGAACTCCAATTTCAATTGATGAAGTAGAACCAGCAACTGCAATTATGAAGAGATTTTCGACTGGAGCTATGTCCTACGGTTCAGTTTCTCAAGAGGTTCATGAAACTCTTGCCATTGCAATGAATCGATTAGGTGCAAAATCAAATACCGGTGAAGGTGGCGAAGATCCATCTCGTTTTATTCTGATGGATAACGGTGATTCAAAACGTTCATCAATCAAGCAAGTTGCATCCGGTCGCTTTGGAGTTACAAGTGAATACCTGGTAAACGCCGATGATATCCAAATAAAAATTGCGCAAGGTGCAAAGCCTGGTGAAGGTGGTCAGTTGCCTGGAAACAAGGTTTACCCCTGGATTGCAAAAGTTAGATACTCAACTCCTGGTGTGGGCCTTATTTCGCCACCTCCACACCACGATATTTACTCAATTGAGGATTTAGCTCAACTGATTCATGATTTAAAAAATGCGAATAAAAATGCCCGTATTCATGTCAAGTTAGTCGCCGAAGTCGGTGTTGGTACAGTCGCCGCAGGTGTGAGCAAAGCGCATGCCGATGTTGTATTGATTTCTGGCCATGATGGTGGCACGGGTGCTTCACCATTGACTTCGCTTAAGCACGCTGGCGCTCCGTGGGAACTTGGATTGGCTGAAACTCAACAGACTTTACTTCTGAATAATCTTCGAGATCGAATCGTGGTTCAGACAGATGGCCAACTTAAAACAGGTCGTGATGTTGTGATTGCGGCATTGCTAGGTGCAGAGGAATTCGGTTTCGCGACTGCGCCATTAGTTGTTTCTGGATGCGTGATGATGAGAGTGTGTCATTTAGATACATGTCCGGTAGGTGTCGCGACTCAAAACCCTGAACTGCGAGCTCGCTTTACTGGTAAACCAGAGTTTGTGGAAACTTTTTTTGAGTACATAGCTGAAGAAGTTCGCGAGTTACTAGCAAGTCTCGGCTTTAAATCATTGCAAGAAGCCATTGGTCACGTGGAATATTTGGAAACAAGAAAGGCGATTGAACACTGGAAAGCAAGTGGATTGGATTTGTCTCCACTACTAGTTCGTCCAGAAACTTCGAGCTCTCTCTACAACACCGTGACTCAAGATCACGGTCTAGATGCAGCGCTAGATAACGAACTCATTCGATTATCCGAACCAGCGCTTACAAGTAAAGAATTAGTACGAATTGATTTACCTGTACGAAATGTAAACCGAACGGTTGGAACAATGTTAGGCGCGCAAATTACTCGATTGCATGGTGGTGCTGGCTTACCTGATGGAACAATCGATGTCACCCTTCGAGGATCTGCTGGTCAGTCGCTAGGTGCTTTTATTCCATCTGGGTTAACTCTGCGACTCTTTGGCGATTCAAATGACTATGTCGGCAAGGGCATATCTGGTGGTCGCGTGATAGTGCGCCCCGATAGTGCATCTACTTTCAACTCTCATGAAAATGTCATTGCTGGAAATGTGATTGGTTACGGAGCGACTTCCGGGGAAATCATGATTCGCGGAGTAGTTGGGGAGCGCTTTTGTGTTCGCAACTCTGGAGCAACCGCAGTCGTTGAAGGCATCGGAGATCATGGTTGTGAATACATGACAGGCGGCACGGTTGTTGTACTAGGCCAGACTGGCCGAAATTTTGCAGCGGGCATGTCGGGCGGTCGTGCATTTTTACTCGATTTAAATCCAGCACACGTGAATATGGATATGGTCGATGTACTTGCGGTTCCAGAGGATGAACGTGAAAAATTGCATTCAATTATCACCAACTTTGCTTTTAACACCGAGTCTGTGATAGCCCAATCACTTCTAATTGATTGGCAGACATCGGTTAATCGCATCTCGCTAGTCATGCCTCGGGATTATGCTCGAGTGTTAGAGGCTATGGCTCGCGCAACACGTGAAGGCCTTCCGGTAGATGCACTTGTAATGGAGGTTGCTGCAAATGGCTGACCCAAGGGGATTTATCACTACGCCACGCGAAACTCCTCAACGGCGTCCGGTTGACGTACGTATTCAAGACTGGAGAGAAGTTTATGAGCCACAAAGTTTTGAGCATCTGCAAAAACAAGCAGGTCGTTGCATGGACTGCGGTATACCTTTCTGTCATTCAGGTTGCCCACTAGGTAATCTCATTCCTGAATGGAACGATTTAATTTGGCGTGGAGATACTCAAGAAGCAATCAATCGACTTCATGCAACTAATAATTTCCCTGAATTCACTGGACGCTTATGTCCTGCTCCATGCGAGACGGCATGTGTTGTTGGAATTAATCGCGACGCGGTCACGATTAAGCAAGTGGAACTGCGCACTATTGAAGAAGCATTTTCAACGGGCAATGTGAAGCCACTCATCCCAGATCGCCTGACTGGAAAAACAGTTGCAGTTATAGGTTCCGGGCCGGCTGGTTTAGCTGCCGCTCAGCAATTAACGCGAGCTGGTCATACTGTTGCGGTTTATGAACGTGCCGCAAAAATTGGTGGATTGCTCAGATATGGGATTCCTGAATTTAAAATGGAAAAACATATTCTCGACCGACGCCTTGAACAGATGGAAAAAGAAGGAACTCGTTTTCGCCCGGGTATTGACGTGGGCGGAGAGCTCACTGGAGCTGATCTGCGCAGAAAATACGATGCGATTGTTGTAGCAATTGGCGCAACAAAGTGGCGTGATCTTGATATTCCAGGTAGAGATTTGAATGGCGTATATCAAGCGATGGAGTTCTTGCCATGGGGAAACAAACAAGCTTTAGGAGAGATTGATAATCCACCAATCAATGTTGCTGGAAAGAACGTTGTAATTCTGGGTGGTGGTGACACAGGAGCAGACTGTCTTGGTACATCTATTCGCCAAGGCGCTGCGAGCATTACTCAGTTAGAAATCATGCCACGCCCTAGCGATGAACGCCCGGCTTCGCAGCCTTGGCCGACTTATCCGATGATTTATCGTGTATCGAGTGCACATGAAGAAACAGATAACCGACTCTTTGCAGTCAGCACGGAAGAGTTTCTGGGTGATGGATCGGGAAATCTACGTGCGATTAGGATTGTCGAAACTAAATTTGTGAATGGAAAATTTGAATCTGTTGCTGGCAGTCAACAAGAGATACCTGCAGATTTCGTTTTTCTAGCCATGGGCTTTACTGGACCTGAACAAACACCATTATTGGACCAACTGGAAGTAAATATTGATGACCGTGGAAATATTGTCAGAGATGCAAACTTTGCAGCTAATGAAGATGGTGTTTTTATCGCTGGAGATGCCGGGCGTGGACAATCACTCATAGTGTGGGCGATTGCAGAAGGGCGAAGTGTTGCATCAGCAGTTGATAGATATCTCACTGGTGACACACAACTTCCGTCACCGATCGAACCCACCACTCGTCAGCTAATGGTTTAAGGTAGGCCCATGCGAAGAGCGAAGATTGTTTGCACGATGGGTCCTGCCGTTGAATCTGCCGATAAAGTTAAAGAGCTTATCGCTGCTGGAATGAATATGGCACGACTTAACCTCTCTCATGGATCCTATGAAGAGCACCAAGGACGATTAGATCAGGTTCGTGCTGCAGCCAAAGAAGCAGGGCGTCCCGTTGCAATCCTTGTGGACTTACAAGGGCCAAAAATACGTCTGGCTAGATTTGTTGACGGCCCACACGAATTAGCGCGGGGAGATATTTTTACTATTACTACCGATGAAGTTGGTGGAACAAAAGATCGTGTTGGTACCACGTACAAGGGACTACCAGGAGATTGCAAGGCCGGTGATCACATATTGATCGATGATGGAAAAGTAACGGTGCAGGTCCTAGAAGTTAAGGGTAACGATGTGATTACTAAGGTCATCGAGCCAGGGGCTGTAAGCAATAACAAAGGAATAAACCTTCCAGGGGTTGCCGTCTCTGTTCCTGCCATGTCTGAAAAAGACATTGAAGATCTACGTTGGGGACTTAGGGCAGGTGCTGATTTCATCGCACTCTCATTTGTTCGAAACGCCGCCGATATTAAAGATGTTCATGCGATTATGGATGAAGAAGGTATCCGCATTCCAGTAATTGCCAAGATTGAAAAGCCCCAAGCCGTTGCAAATATCGCTGAAATCGTCGATGCCTTTGATGGCATCATGGTTGCTCGTGGTGATTTAGGTGTTGAACTCCCCATAGAAGATGTGCCTCTTGTACAAAAACTCTGCGTCGAACTAGCGCGCGATATGGCAAAGCCGGTGATTGTTGCAACACAGATGCTTGATTCAATGATTTCTAACTCACGTCCAACGCGAGCAGAGGCTACAGACTGCGCCAATGCCGTCATTGATGGGGCAGATGCATTAATGCTCTCGGGCGAGACAAGTATTGGTGAGTTTCCGATTGAGGCTGTGCAAACTATGGCGCGAATAATTCAAAAGACGGAGGAGGGTGGTCTCGATCGAATCCGCCCTATTCGAACCGCCCCTCGCACTAAGGGTGGGGCTATTACAAAAGCGGCGACAGAGGTCGGTGCAATCGTGGACGCTAAGTACTTGGTTGCATTCACACAAAGCGGTGACTCGGCACGCCGCATGTCACGACTACGCTCTCCTATTCCAATTCTTGCGATGACCCCTGAGCGCGGAACATACAATCGTTTATCTCTTTCATGGGGAGTCGAATCGATGCTTACTCCCATCGTTGGGGCAACCGATGAGATGGTGAAGTTGGTCGATACAGTTTTAATCGACTCTGGTCGAGCAGATATCGGAGATAACGTGATGATTGTTGCAGGATCTCCTCCAGGAATACCTGGCTCAACTAATGCAATGCGCGTTCACCGCGTGGGCGATGCCGTTGGCGGCGTAGCCCCTGCCTACCGCTAAGATTCATCACTAGCGCCTCGGTACTCCAACGGTAGAGAGGGCAGTCTCAAACACTGCATAGTGTCGGTTCGAATCCGACTCGGGGCACGTTAGTTTCACATCCTGAAGGGATGATTCTTTGATGACTATTCGCATTCTTGTTGCCGAAGACGAGGCATTGATTCGTATGGATCTTGTAGAAATGTTGCAAGATGCTGGATATGAAGTTGTTGCAGAAGCAACGAATGGACAAGAAGCGATTGACTTAGCGCATCTTCATTCTCCCGATCTGGCAATACTCGATGTCAAGATGCCAGTTATGGATGGAATTTCTGCAGCTGAAAAAATTATTGATTTGGCTCCGGTCTTGATGTTGACCGCTTTTTCACAAAAAGAGTTAATTGATAGAGCTCGGGATGCTGGTGTGATGGCCTACGTAGTCAAGCCCTTCACTATTGGTGATTTAGTTCCAGCCATCGAGATTGCTATCAGCCGGCATCAGCAGATGCGATCCTTGGCCGATGAGGTCGCTGATCTTCATGAGCGCCTTGAGACTCGGAAGATTATTGATAGGGCCAAAGGAATTTTAATGAAGGCTTTAAACTTGTCAGAGCCCGAAGCATTTTCTTGGATTCAAAGGGCGGCGATGGATCGTCGCATGAGTATGAAGGCGGTGGCTCAAGCAGTGATAAGCCCTGATGCAGTCCCAGGGAGCTAAGGGCAATCCTTTATAACGAAATTGGTACATTCTACGCTCACATCTGGCTTGTGAAAACTCTGCCTTTGCCATTACGCTCAGCACCTCCCTGTCCCGGGACGAACAGAACAGGAAAGGCAACACATGAATAAGAACTTTCAGCGTTCGCTTGCCGTTATATCTGCAGTAGCTCTCGCTTTCGGAGCTGTCTCAGCATCTAGCGCGCAGGCCGCAGTAAAAACATACTCAATCGCATACCAAGGCCCACTATCTGGTGGAGAAGCATCAACGGGTATCGATGAGATCAATGCAGTTAAGTATGCTGTCAAGCTTTTCAATGCAGCAAACAAAGGCTTCAATATTAAGGTAGTTGCAGTAGATGACCAGGGAGATCCAGCTGTTGCATCAGTGGTAGCTCCAGGAACTGGCGCTAACAAGAAGATCATTGGTCTTGTTGGACCTGCATACTCAGGTGCAACTATTGCATCGCTTCCATATTACAAGGCTGGCGGATTGCCTCTTATCTCTCCATCAGCTACCCGCGTATCTTTGACTAAATCAGATTCGCCTGACTTCGGCTACCCAGTTTTCCACCGCGTCGTAGCGACAGATGACAAGCAGGGTCCAGCGTTGGCTAAGTACGCTACCAAGGGTGTTTCAGCCGCTAAGGTCTTCGTATTTGATGACCAGTCAGCGTATGCAGTTCCACTACGTGGATATGTTGAGGCAGCAATGCCTAAGGTTTCCGGAGCATCACTTGTTGGTGGCGGAGATTCAGTCCCAAATACAACAACTGACTTCAGCCCAACGATTGCCAAGATCAAAACATCTGGCGCAAACGTAGTTATCTACACCGGTTACTATAGCCAAGCTGCAATTTTCGTTAAGCAGCTTCGCGATTCAGGTTCAACAGCAGTATTTGCTGGTGGCGACGGAGTATTCAACCAACAGTTCGCAGTTCTTGCAGGTGCAGCAGCAGAAGGTTCACGCCTTACTGGTGTAGCGGGCTTGGCTGATGTTGGTGCAAAAGAAGAGGCAGCGTTTAAGAAGTCAATGGGAATCTCATCTGGTGTTTATGCAGTTGAGTCTTTCAACGCAGCCAATATCTTCCTATCTGGTATCAAAGCTGGAAAGACTACTCGCGCAGCAATGCTCAAGTGGGTTACTAATTACAAGGGAGTCGGACTAGGCGGCGCAGTTCTCTCATTCTTACCGAATGGTGACATTGCAACTGGTGGATTCTCTGGCTTCACAATTACAAATGGCCTACTGAAAAACACAGGTCCAGTTAAGTAATTAACTCGATCAAACGTTGATAAGTTGGTGGGTGTCTAGGTTATGTTTTATGATAACCCGGACACCCACCATCAACGTGTATAGCCCGTTATACCCCATGAATGAAGGAGCCCAATGTTCGCAGTGTTGATTGACCAGTTTTGGTCACTAACTATTGCTGGAGTGGCGCTCGGATTTATCTATGTTTTGATCTCCCTCGGATACACCATGGTTTATGGAGTTTTGCGAATGATCAATTTCGCAAACTCCGAAATTTTTATGTGGGGAACTTTTGGAACTATCATTACTAACCGCGATATTTTTCATTACACCCAAATATCTGAGCCGGCTACAGGTTTAAAGCTAGGCATTGTTCTAATTTCTTCGTTATTGATGTCGATGTTTGTCGCTGGATTAACCGCTGTTCTAGTGGAGTTCGTAGCTTATCGGCGCCTGCGTGCAAAGGGTACGAACCGTCTGGCAACATTAATTTCAGCGATCGGTGTGTCAATTTGTTTACAGGAGATTATGCGCTTGCTGACAGATTCACGCCCCGTCGGTTCTCCACGCGTTCTTGAAAAAATTATTCTGACTGAAGTTTGGGGCGCCAATATTCGCCTTGACACGGTTATCACTATCATTGCAGCAGCGATCATTTACTTCTTACTCGAGCGCTTTATTAAGCTTTCACGAATGGGCAAAGCAATCCGTGCCGTTTCGCAAAATGAAGATGCGGCTAAGTTAATGGGTGTAAATTTAAATCGTGTCATTACAACAACATTCCTCGTCGGTGGTTTAGCAACAGGAGCGGCGTCATTTTTCTATGTAACAGTCTTTGAATACTCAAAATATAATATTGGTTTCACGATGGGTATGGCCGCCTTCACCGCTGCCGTACTTGGTGGAATCGGAAATATTCGTGGTGCATTCTTCGGTGGCCTCACACTAGGTTTACTTGAGGTCTACGCCTCAGCAGTGTTAGGAACGCAATGGAAAGCGGTAACCGTCTTTATTGTTTTGGTACTAGTTCTCCTCTTTAAGCCAAATGGCTTATTTGGTGAAGCCGTACAGCAAACGAGGGCATAGAAATATGAAAATTCGTAATTACTGGAACCTCCGTGATCTAGGTGCCTCAGTTTGGGAAAAAGCCAATCGCCCCAAGAGAGTTGTCATTGCTACATCCTCCATATTTTTAGTTGGGTTATTGCCGTTTGCAGGCGCGAGTTTTCTAGCCACTCCAATAGCGGCATATGACGCGGTACTCGTTTATCCAGTGGGCGTATTTATTTTGATGGCGCTGGGTTTAAATATCGTTGTTGGTAAATCTGGAATGCTCGACTTGGGATATGTAGCGTTCTTTGCTATCGGCGCATACACCATGGCGCTTATGGGTACACACACTGGTCTCAATACTTGGGAAATCATGCCATTCGGTATTGGATTTGCCATGCTAGCAGGAGTATTACTTGGGCTTCCAACTCTGCGACTTCGTGGGGATTACCTGGCAATCGTAACTCTTGGTTTTGGTGAGATCGTGCGTTTAGTTGTCCTCAACTCAACTTGGAGTAAAGGTCCCAATGGAATAGCAAATATTCCTATGCCTCCTGATATTGGTCCGTTTAAATTTAAGTTAGAAGATCAAAAAGTATTTTTCTGGGTAGTTGTTATTATGATTTTACTTGTTATCTGGATGATTCGCCGACTCAGTATCCGCCGGCCTGGTCGTGCCTGGGAGGCGATCCGTCAAGACGAGGACGCAGCAGAGTTGATGGGTGTTGCAACATTAAAGTATAAAATTTGGTCCTTTACCTTAGGTGCAGCTGTTGGTGGCGCAGCAGGTGTCTTATATGCATCAAAGAATCTTTTTATCGCCCCCGAAATGTTTACTCTAAACGTCTCGATTCTCATTCTCTCATGTGTAGTTTTTGGTGGCATTGGAAATATTTGGGGAGTAGTCGTTGGCGCGACAATATTGGGTTATCTACCAGATCGTATTCGTTTCATCTCTGATGCGCGGTTGCTTGTCTTTGGAGCTGTCCTCGTTGTTGTAATGAACTTCCGTCCAGATGGTTTGCTCCCGCGTAAGAAGCGCGAAAAGGCAATCGTAAAGAGTGAGGTGAATGCTTAAATGTCTGAGTCACTTCTTTCTATCAAAAACTTAACCATGAAATTTGGTGGAGTCACCGCTCTGGGTGATGTAAATCTTGAGGTTAAAAAGGGAGAGATTCTCGCCCTCATTGGTCCCAATGGTGCAGGTAAAACAACGGTTTTTAATGTGATTACTGGAGTTTATAAACCAACTAGTGGTTCTATTACTTTTGATGGCACTGCCATTGTTAAGCAAAAGCGTTTTCAAATTACGCAATTGGGTATTGCACGTACTTTTCAGAATATTCGCTTATGGGGAGATATGACGACCCTAGAGAACGTGATTACTGGCACGGATGCCCATAAAAAAAGTGGATTAGTTGGAGCGCTATTCGGTCTGCCAAGAGCTCGTCGCGAAGAGAAGGAAAATCGTGAGCGAGCGTATGAAATTTTGCGCTTCATAGGAATTGAAGAGTATGCAGATCGTTTAGCTAAAAATTTGCCCTATGGTGTGCAGCGGCGCCTCGAAATCGCCCGTGCTATGGGAACTTCACCTCAGCTCCTACTTCTTGACGAACCTGCCGCTGGATTTAATCCCGCAGAAAAAGTAGAGCTTGCACTGTTGATTCAGAAGATCCGCGATGCTGGGTACACAGTTCTTTTGATCGAACATGATATGTCGTTGATTATGGGAATCTCCGATCGTGTTGTAGTTCTAGATTTCGGTGTAAAGATCGCTGATGATCTGCCTGGTAAAGTTCAAAGTGATCCCAAGGTTATTGAGGCCTATTTAGGAGTTCCTGCCGATGCGTCTTGAAATTAGAGATCTTCATGTCCACTACGGCAAGATTGAGGCGATCAAGGGAGTCTCAGTTGTAGTCAATGAGGGCGAGATTGTTACTTTGATTGGTGCCAATGGCGCCGGCAAGACGACAACTCTTAAGACTATCTCCGGACTTCGTAAAGTCTCTAGTGGAGCGATTATATTTGATGGTCAAGATATCTCTAAGGTTCCAGCCCATGAGAGAGTAGATCTTGGAATCTCACAGGCTCCAGAGGGTCGTGGAATCTTTCCAGGAATGACCGTGCTAGAAAATCTTGAGATGGGAAAGTTTCATCGTAAAAATCGCCGTCAAGAGATGGCTGAAGATCTCGACAAAATCTACGAGCTATTCCCACGCCTAAAAGAGCGCACATCGCAGGCTGGTGGCACATTGTCCGGGGGAGAGCAGCAGATGTTAGCTATCGGTCGAGCTCTCATGGCGCGGCCAAAAGTACTTCTCCTCGATGAGCCATCGATGGGTCTTGCCCCACAGATGATTGCAAATATCTTTCGTATCATCACTGAAATCAATAAACAGGGAGTAACTATTTTGCTAGTAGAGCAAAATGCGCAGCAGGCTTTGCAGCGCGCACATCGGGCATACATCCTTGAGACTGGAAACGTAGTGAAAGAGGCTAAGGCCTCTGACCTGCTCAACGATCCTGCAGTTCGCGAGGCTTATTTAGGAACCGGCGCTCACCAATAGAACTAGTTTCGCTCTGCCAAGATTAAACAGGTAATGCGAGCAGTACATGTTCTTTCGCCCTTGTCGTTAGAGATAATTATTTCCCAACTGCATAAAGTCTTACCCAACGAAATCGCTGTAGCAACGCCAGTGACCAAGCCACTTATGGCAGATTTGTGATGAGTCGCATTTATATCAACCCCTACAACTTTTCGAGTAGGGCCGGCGTGTAGAGAAGTTCCAATTGAACCAAGTGATTCAGCCAGCACAACACTTGCACCACCATGTAAAAGCCCGAGTGGCTGCGTATTACCCTCAACTGGCATTGTTGCGACAACTCGACCTATCTCGGCCTCTGTAATGACGATACCTAATTTTTGATCAAGAGCGCCACTGCCGCGCTCCTTATAAAACTTAAGAAACTCTTCATTGATCATGAGACGTATTCTAGTCGGCATCCTAGGATGTGCCCATGAACAAACGCCTATTACTTATCGATGGGCACTCCATGGCATATCGAGCCTTCCATGCCTTACCGATAGAGAACTTCAGAACCGCTTCAGGCCAACACACCAATGCAATCTATGGCTTTGCGACGATGCTTCTTGCTCTCCTCGCCAGTGAGAAACCCACCCACGTCGCCGTGGCATTTGATGTATCACGCAAAACCTTTCGATCTGAGATCTTCCCACAGTACAAAGCTAAACGTGTAGCCACCCCAGATGAGTTTCGATCACAGATGTCTTATCTGCACGAACTTGTCACTGCCTTTGGTATTTCAAGTTTTGAAATTGAAGGCTATGAGGCCGATGACATTTTGGGAACTATTGCAAAGCGGGCGGAGAGAGAAGGAGCAGAGGTTCTTATTTGTACGGGAGATCGTGACTCTTTCCAGTTAATTAACGAACAGACGACCGTGCTCTACCCAAAGCGTGGAGTGAGCGACTTAGCGCGAATGACACCTGATGCAGTTGTCGAAAAGTATGGGATGACTCCGGCGCAGTATCCAGATTTTGCCGCGTTGCGCGGAGATCCAAGCGATAATCTGCCATCTGTACCTGGAGTTGGGGAGAAAACCGCTGCTAAGTGGATTGTGGAGTACGGATCCCTCAAAGAGCTGATTGCTCACGCGGATAAGGTAGCTGGAAGGGTCGGGCAATCACTTCGTGACTCGATGGATCACATAATTCTCAATAGTGAGTTGACTCAATTAGTCTGTGATGTTCCTATTGATTTTACTATCGACAAGCTTGCGTGGGTGGGGGTTGACCAGCAGAAAACAAATCCACTCTTTGAAATATTGGAGTTCAAAACTCTCAAAGAGCGTATGAAACCAATTTTACTCAAGAGTGAGACTGCTTTGAGATCTGAACCAGAGTTCATGTTATTCGCAGAAGAGATGAGCGAAGGAGTTTTAACACCGACAGAAATTGATACAAAGATTGCGCAGCACACCGGAGCGTTCGCTCTTTCATACTCACTCGTTGATGAAAAACTTCATCGCTACGCAGTTGCATTTTCACCTACTGATATTTTTCTTGTGCACTCTTCAAAGATGGGGGATTGGGCAACAAATTACGAAGTTAAGAAGATCATGCATGATGCTAAAGCCTTATCTCGCATCAATCCTGTCGTTGGCGTTGACTTTGATACATCGCTTGCTGCCTATTTGCTCAATCCAGGGACTAGGTCGCTAGAGCTTACGGATATTCAGGAGCGCTGGGGGGATGGTTCGGCAATCAATACATCGACTCCTGAGCAAGAGTTACTGACTTCGGCCAGAGCTTTACTCTCACTGAGAGACCCGCTTACCAAGGAGTTAGAAGTTCGTGGAGTTTTTGACCTGTACAAATCTATGGAACTGCCGATAGCTGAGCTCTTGGCGCAGATGGAGAGAGTCGGCGTTGCCGTTAACAAAAAAGAGCTTGAGAAGTTACGAGGATTTTTCGAAGGTGAAGTCTCGCGTGAGACGAAGCTTGCACATGAGTCGGCAGGTCGCGAATTCAATGTTGGCTCACCAAAGCAGTTACAAGTTGTCCTATTTGATGAGCTCAAACTCCCTAAGACTAAGAAGATTAAGACTGGCTATACAACCGATGCAGAGAGCTTAGATTGGCTTCATCAAAAGACGGGTCACCCGTTATTGACACATTTGCTGCGGATACGTGAGACGAAAAAACTCTCTACTACTGTCGATGGATTAATCTGCGAAATCGCCCCCGATGGACGTATCCATACTCATTTTGGACAGAGCGTCACAGCAACTGGAAGACTCTCATCGATCGGTCCAAACTTACAAAATATTCCAGTGCGCACTGAGGAAGGCCGCACAATAAGAAACGCGTTTATTGCAGGGAAAGGTTATGTAGGTCTATTAACCGCCGACTACAGCCAGATTGAGATGCGCATCATGGCGCATCTATCTAATGATGAAAAACTGCTCGCCGCATTTGAATCCGGTGAAGATTTGCACGCAACAATTGCTTCGGTAATTTTTGGAGTAAAGCCTCAAGATGTCGATTCAGAGATGCGCAGACAGATTAAAGCAATGTCCTATGGCTTGGCCTACGGTCTATCCTCCTATGGTTTATCTGCGCAGTTGGATATAACTCCGGTTGAGGCACAGGGGTTAATGGATACCTATTTCCAGCGCTTTGGTGGGATTCGGGACTACCTAAAAACAGTTGTTGATGAGGCTAGAAAAGTTGGTTATACCGAAACGATTATGGGCCGCAGGCGTTATCTCCCAGATCTCATGAGCGATAATCGTCAACGTCGTGAAGTGGCCGAGCGCATGGCGCTGAATGCTCCCATCCAAGGATCAGCGGCTGACGTTATTAAGTTAGCTATGTTGCAAGTTCAAAGGGCGATAGATTCTGAAAAAATGAAATCACGGCTTTTGCTACAAATCCATGATGAGTTAATTGTTGAAGTTGTAGCGGGGGAGGAAGAGCACATCACCATACTTGTAAAGCGAGAGATGGGAGCGGCTTATCCTTTGCGTGCACCGCTCAATGTTAGTGCGGGTTTAGGACTGACCTGGAATGAAGCTGCACATTAAGTTGTAGCTGGTGAGTTATCTTCAATCGCTTGTAAATTCTCTTCATCCGATGGAATTCGATCGGCGGCCTCTAAGCGCTTCTTACCGATGGCGAGTACGAGATTTCCACATCCAATTGACAACGCTGTTAATGCCAAACAAAACTGCGGGGAAACTGCTTCAGAGATTACGCCGCCAACCGCAGCGCCAAGTGACATCACACTTCCTTCAACTGTCCACAACCATGCCATATATGAAACTGCAGAGCCCTTAGGGCGTACCGCCTCCATGACCTCCCAGTAAAAGACTTGAATTGCACCTCCTGCAAATCCTAAGCAGGCACCTGCAAGAGCCATAGACCATCCTGGATATGTAAATGCCATAGGAATCGCTACAAGAAACCAGATTAAATAAGTTTTCCTCAATGCAGAGAGCGATGAAGTCCGTTTAGAGATGAGACCTGCAAATAATCCTCCGACTATGCTGGAAACTCCTATTGCAGCAAATACCCATGCAGTTCGTTGTGCAACGTTTTCGATAGTTGCAAAGGCGGGTACTGCAACGTCAAAGAGACCCCACCCAAATCCAATGAAAGAGCCTTCAAGCATCATTAATCGAAGCGCTGGGTTACGCCATAGAGACTGCGCACCTGAGACTTTCTTTTCAGGTTTCCAATCTCTAGAAACCGGCGCAAGTGCAAGCGCACCTCCACCAATGGCCATGAAAACTGCAGCGCAGATCAAAGGGCTGCCGGAGTGAGATGACAGTGCGAGAGAAGTGGCAATGACTGGACCTAAGACTCCGGCAGTGTTCATTACGGATGAATCAACTGCATACGCTGTTCGCAGAAAATCTCCAGGGACAATTGTTTTCCATAGTGGACGGACTGAGAGATTAATTGGTGGGGCAGAAAGACCCATGATTGTCGCCATCACCAGTATGAATGTTGATGAATGAGAGATATTTACTAAAATCATCATGGCCGCATAGCCAGGGACAAGTATGCGAAGTGGCCATTTCTGTCCATATTTGTCAATGATGGATCCACGAACTCCTGCCGTAAAAGAGCCTGCAAGTGAGTTGGCTCCGATTACAAGGCCAGCTAGTGCGATTGATCCAGTCTCTTGCTCAGTCTTGAAAAACAACGAGAGTCCAACCATCCCATAGGCAACTCGTGCAGGAAAAGCGGCCAGCACCAGTACCCAGACATTGGGCATTGCAAAGAGCTGACGGTAGCGTTTCATATGAGATATCAGTGTAATGATGAGAGCGCGGAATGTGGGTGGATTTGCCCTAATACAGGCACAAACCGTACCCTTACCCTCCAGCCACGAAAGTGGAAACTACTACTCATCTATCCCTACGGAGCACACTTGTCTACAACAACACCAGTAATCGCAGTAAATGACATCGGATCAGCCGCTGATTTTCTAGCCGCTATTGAAGGAACAATTAGAAATTTTAATGACGGGGATCTCGTCATCGGAACAATCGTTCAAGTTGGACGCGAGGAAGTTCTCGTCGACATCGGATACAAAACAGAAGGTGTTATTCCTTCTCGCGAGCTTTCAATTCGCCACGATGTAGATCCCAATGAAATTGTTAAAGTTGGAGAGAGCATTGAAGCTCTTGTCCTACAAAAAGAGGATAAAGAAGGCCGTTTAATTCTCTCAAAGAAACGCGCACAGTACGAGCGCGCATGGGGAGATATCGAAGGCAAGAAAGAGCGCGACGAAGTTGTTATTGGAACAGTTATTGAAGTTGTTAAGGGCGGACTCATCGTTGACATCGGACTTCGTGGCTTCTTACCAGCATCCCTTGTTGAGATGCGTCGCGTTCGCGATCTAACACCTTATATTGGCAAGCAGGTTGAAGCTCGAATTATCGAACTTGATAAGAATCGCAACAACGTTGTTCTTTCACGTCGTGCATTCCTCGAGCAGACTCAATCAGAGTCACGTACAACTTTCCTTAACCAACTACAAAAGGGTCAAGTGCGCTCTGGTGTTGTCTCATCCATTGTTAACTTTGGTGCATTCGTAGACCTAGGCGGAGTTGACGGCCTTGTTCACGTGTCTGAGCTCTCTTGGAAGCACATTGATCACCCTGGTGAAGTTGTAGAAGTTGGCGATGAAGTAACTGTTGAAGTTCTTGAAGTTGACTTCGAGCATGAGCGTGTATCACTTTCTCTTAAGGCAACGCAAGAAGATCCATGGCAAGCATTTGCTCGCACACATACAATCAATCAAGTTGTTCCAGGTGTGGTAACAAAGCTCGTTCCATTTGGTGCCTTCATCCGTGTACACGAAGGTATTGAAGGTCTTGTTCACATTTCAGAGTTGGCAGAACGCCACGTTGAAATCCCAGAGCAGGTTGTCGCAGTAGATGACGAACTTTTTGTAAAGATTATTGATATTGATCTAGAGCGTCGCCGTATCTCTCTTTCATTGAAGCAAGCAAATGAAGGTACAGAGATTGAGATCGAAGCATTTGATCCGACACAGTATGGAATGGCTGCTCGCTATGATGCTGAAGGAAACTTCATCTACCCAGAGGGCTTTGATGCTGAAACCCAAGAGTGGAAGCCAGGACATGAATCACAGCGCGAAGAGTGGGAGCGTCAATACGCTCAAGCACAGGAGCGTTTCTTGGCTCACAAGAAGCAGAAGGCTGAAGCGAAAGCCGCTGATGCTGCTGCAACTCCTGAAGATGGCGCAGTAGAAGCAACCGAAGAGGTTGTCGCCTCCGAATAAAGTTTGATAATAAATCCCCGCAGTTTCACGGTTTGGTTCGTCAAAACCGTTTAACTTGCGGGGATTTCTTATTCCCGCACTATCCTTATTACATGCTTGTCATTGGTTTAACCGGAGGAATAGGTAGTGGGAAATCACTTGCTGCGCAGTTCTTCGCAGAACTTGGCGCACTTGTAATCGATGCCGATCAATTAGCGCGCGCAGCTATCGAGCGAGGCTCAGCAGGATTTGATGAGGTTGTTGCAATATTCGGGGACTCTATCTTGCAAAATGGCGATATTAATCGACGCGCGTTAGGTGAATTGGTCTTCAATGACTCACATCTAAAAGAGAAACTTGAATCCATAATTCATCCATATGTTCGCAGTGAATTTGAGGCAGCGGTCGCATCGCTTACCGGAAACCAGACTTTGATCTATGAAATTCCACTCCTCTTTGAAACGGGTGGAGCCAATCGTTTTAAGACTGTTATTACTGTTGAGGCAGATTTGGATGAGCGCACACAACGTTTACGGGACAAGGGTCTGCATCCGTCTGAGATTGAGGCTCGTATGGCAGCACAGGCCTCACGCGAGGAAAGGGTCTCTATTGCCGACTTTGTCATCGAAAACAGCGGCTCAAAGGATGATTTATTGCGACAAGTCGAAAATATCTGGGAGACCTTAACCTCTTCTTCAAACTAGAATTAATCAATGCGCCCGATATCTGATTTGCAACGTCGGGTTGAACCGTTTCAAGTAATTAGTGACTATGTCCCAGCTGGCGATCAGCCAGAGGCAATTGCAGAAATTGCACGACGATTCCAAGCCGGGGAGCAGGATGTAGTGCTACTCGGTGCTACCGGAACTGGAAAATCTGCCACTACTGCTTGGTTGATTGAAAAACTGCAACGTCCAACATTGGTTTTAGCACCTAATAAAACTTTAGCCGCTCAACTCGCAAATGAGTTTCGGGAACTTCTTCCAAATAATGCGGTTGAATACTTTGTTTCATATTACGACTACTACCAACCAGAGGCATATGTTCCGCAGACGGATACTTTTATTGAGAAAGATTCGAGTGTGAATGATGAGGTTGAACGACTTCGCCATTCTGCCACAAACTCGCTACTCACCAGGCGTGATGTCATCGTTGTCGCCACAGTTTCATGTATTTATGGACTCGGCACTCCACAAGAATATATCGATCGTATGGTCACTTTGCGTGTTGGGGACGAAATAGAACGCAATGCATTATTGCGCAGATTCGTAGATGTCCAATACAAACGTAATGACATGGCCTTCGAGCGAGGTACTTTTAGAGTCCGTGGGGACACGATTGAAATTATCCCCATGTACGAGGAGCTTGCTATTCGTATAGAGATGTTTGGCGATGAAATTGAGAAAATATCAACTCTGCATCCTCTTACTGGAGAAATTATCCGCGATGAGACTGAGATGTATATTTTTCCAGCTACACACTATGCCGCTGGACCTGAAACTATTAAGCGTGCTATTGGTGAAATTGAAGATGAACTGCAGATACAACTGAATCTATTTGAAAAACAGGGAAAACTACTAGAAGCTCAACGCTTACGCATGCGCACGACTTTTGATGTTGAAATGATGGAGCAGATTGGATTTTGCAGTGGAATTGAGAATTATTCAAGACACCTGGATGGTCGTGAATCCGGATCTGCGCCTAACTGTCTTCTAGATTATTTTCCAGAAGATTTTCTAGTTGTAATTGACGAAAGTCACGTAACGGTGCCACAACTCGGTGCGATGTATGAGGGTGATGCTTCGAGAAAGCGTACGCTTGTAGAACATGGTTTCCGCTTGCCAAGTGCACTCGATAACCGCCCATTAAAGTTCCCTGAATTCCTAGAGCGAACTGCACAAAAACTCTATTTATCGGCTACTCCAGGAAAATACGAAATGGCGAAAGTTGCTGGTGATGTGGTTGAACAGGTCATTCGCCCTACCGGCCTAGTAGACCCACAGATAATCATTAAACCCATTAAAGGTCAGATTGATGATTTGCTCAATGAGATAAGTATCCGCGTTGAAAAAAATGAACGAGTCCTTGTGACGACTTTAACCAAGAAAATGTCAGAGGACCTGACCGAATACATGCAGGAGAAAGGTGTCCGAGTTCGCTATTTGCACTCAGAGGTAGATACTTTGCGACGCGTGGAGCTCCTTCGCGAACTACGCACTGGTGAATATGATGTTCTAATCGGCATCAATTTATTGCGAGAGGGTCTTGATTTACCTGAAGTTTCATTAGTTGCAATCTTGGATGCTGACAAAGAGGGCTTCTTGCGTTCAGCGACCTCATTGATTCAAACAATTGGCCGAGCCGCCCGAAATGTTTCCGGTGAAGTTCATATGTACGCCGATAACATTACCGATTCGATGGCCAAAGCCATTGATGAGACTAATCGTCGCCGTGCAAAGCAGGTGGCCTATAACCTCGAACGCGGTGTGGATCCTCAGCCGTTGCGTAAAAAAATTGCGGATATCACTGATCTTATTAACCGCGAGTCCGAAGATACGGAAGAGCTGCTTGCAAATAGCAAGAAGGCAAATCAAAAGAGCGCAACATCGGCCGGGGTATTTACCAAGTCACTGACCACTTTGCCACGACAAGAATTAATGGCGTTGATAGGCTCGCTCACTGATCAGATGAAGAATGCCGCCGGTGAGCTCCAGTTTGAGGTTGCCGCACGGCTTCGCGATGAGATCAAAATTTTAAAGCGCGAGCTGAGATCTATGGAAGAGGCAGGAATCTGATGAGTATCGATAAGTTAGTGGTTCGTGGTGCACGCGAGCATAATCTCAAAGATGTCTCAATAGAGCTCCCGCGCAACGCACTCATTGTCTTCACTGGTTTATCAGGCTCGGGAAAATCTTCATTGGCATTCGATACGATTTTTGCTGAGGGGCAACGGCGTTATGTTGAATCTCTATCAGCATATGCAAGGCAGTTCCTGGGGCAGATGGATAAGCCAGATGTTGATTTTATTGAGGGACTTTCACCTGCAGTTTCAATTGACCAAAAATCTACCAATAGGAATCCACGCTCTACAGTTGGAACCATCACAGAGGTCTACGACTATTTACGTTTACTCTTTGCGCGAGCTGGCCGCCCACACTGCCCCAAGTGTGCGAAAGCGGTTTCGCGCCAGTCACCTCAGCAGATTGTCGATCAGATTTTGGCAATGCCGGCGACGACTAAGTTTCAAGTTCTTGCGCCAGTTGTACGTTCACGCAAAGGTGAGTTTGTCGATCTCTTTGCAGAGTTAATCACACAAGGCTATTCACGTGCTCGGGTTGATGGGGAAGTGATTGCGCTTACCGATTTACCCAAGTTAAAGAAGCAGGAAAAACATACTATTGAAGTAGTTGTGGATAGGCTGACAGCAAAAGTTGAAAGTAAAACTCGGCTGACCGATTCGATTGAAACTGCCCTACGTTTAGCATCTGGAATTGTGGTCTTGGATTTCGTTGACTCCAAGACTAGTGACAAAGAACGCACGTTTAGTGAACACCTTGCTTGCCATGATTGCAACCTTTCTTTTGAAGAGCTAGAGCCACGCTCGTTTTCATTTAACTCACCTTTTGGCGCATGTCCAGAGTGTTCAGGTATTGGCACAAAGTTAGAGGTCGATGAGGACTTGATTATTCCGGATGACTCAATCTGCATAAATGAGGGTGCAATAGCCCCGTGGTCAGGAGGGCAATCCTCTGATTACTTTATCCGCCTTCTGGAAGCTCTTGCTAAGGACCTTCCATTTTCACTTGATACCCCTTGGAAGAAACTCTCCGTTAAAGTCAAAGAAGCGATTTTAAATGGGTATGAGTTTGAAATAAAGATGAAGTACAAAGGCCGCTATGGCACCAAGAATTACACAACGGGTTTCGAAGGGGTAGTTCCTTTTATCCACCGGCGTCATAGCGAAACTGATAGTGATTACAGTCGCGATAAATATGAGGCCTATATGCGCGAGATTCCTTGCCACGTATGCGCCGGCGCACGGTTAAAACCAGAGGTATTGGCGGTAACAATCGGAAATAGAAATATCAGTGAAATGACCGAGCTTTCTATTTCTGAGTGCGCGGAATTTCTCAAAAACATTAAGCTGACAAAGCGAGAGGCGCAGATCGCTGAACGCGTAATGAAAGAGGTTCATGCGCGTCTTGGTTTTCTCCTAGATGTCGGACTGGATTACTTATCACTCGCACGACCAGCAGCGACACTTTCTGGGGGAGAGGCACAGAGAATCCGTCTTGCAACTCAGATTGGTAGCGGACTTGTTGGGGTTCTCTACGTACTAGATGAGCCGAGTATCGGGCTTCATCAACGCGATAACCATCGCCTTATCGAGACGCTTACACACCTGCGTGATCTTGGAAATACATTGATTGTGGTCGAACACGACGAAGAAACTATTCGCACAGCCGACTGGATTGTAGATATTGGACCAGGAGCCGGTGAACATGGTGGACACGTAGTCGTCTCTGGTAGTTATGAGGAGTTAATTGCATCTAAGGAATCAATTACAGGTGCATATCTTTCGGGGCGTAAATCCATTTCAATACCAGCAACTCGTCGGCCAATAGACTCAAAGCGAGTTTTGACGGTTAAGGGTGCACGCGAGAATAACCTCCAGAATATTGATGTAGAAATTCCTCTTGGAGTATTCGTGTCCGTGACCGGTGTTAGCGGTTCGGGAAAATCCACTTTAGTGAACGATATTTTGTATACAACGCTTGCAAATAAACTCAATGGTGCACGATTAGTACCAGGTCGGCATAGAAGCGTGAGTGGAATTGACTTGCTCGACAAGGTTGTCCATGTAGATCAATCTCCTATCGGACGTACTCCACGATCAAATCCTGCTACATACACCGGTCTCTTCGATAAGGTGCGAGCTTTGTTCTCTGAAACCACCGAAGCAAAGATTCGTGGCTATCAGCAGGGAAGGTTTTCGTTTAACGTTAAAGGCGGACGATGCGAGAACTGCTCTGGCGATGGAACAATCACGATTGAGATGAACTTTTTACCCGACGTTTATGTACCGTGCGAAGTCTGCCACGGTGCTCGCTACAACCGAGAGACGCTAGAGGTTCACTACAAAGGAAAAACTATTGCGGATGTGCTGGACATGCCTATCGAGGAAGCGCATGCTTTTTTTGAATCAGTTCCAACCATTGCACGTTTTTTAAAGACGCTCAATGATGTGGGCTTGGGCTATGTACGTCTAGGGCAATCAGCACCAACGTTGTCAGGAGGAGAGGCACAACGCGTAAAACTGGCAACCGAGCTTCAACGTCGCTCAACCGGACGGACAATTTATGTCCTCGATGAACCTACGACTGGATTGCACTTTGAAGATGTCAGCAAACTTCTAATTGTTCTCAATCGCTTGGTTGATACTGGAAACACGGTTGTAGTTATTGAACATAATTTAGATGTTATTAAGTGCTCTGACTGGGTCATCGATTTGGGGCCAGAGGGTGGTTTCCGAGGGGGATTAGTAGTAGCCGAGGGAACTCCAGAGGAAGTAGCAAAAGTAAAAGTTAGTTACACAGGTCAGTATTTAGCGCCGATGCTGGCAAATAATCGAAAAACTGCTGCAAAAAAGTAAAACCATGGCAGATCCGCAGAGTTATCGGCCGAGTAATATTCCAGAGCACCCTGGGGTTTACCGTTTCTATAACGCAGATGATGTTGTGATTTATGTCGGCAAAGCTAAAAACCTGAAAAATCGGCTCAGCAGTTATTTCCAGTCAAACCTTGCGACGAAAACAGATCGCATGGTTCATGAGGCAGTTCGTGTTGAATGGACAATTGTTGCTACGGAAGTTGAAGCCCTGCAACTTGAGTTCTCCTGGATTAAACAGTTCAATCCCTACTACAACGTTCAATTCAAAGATGATAAGTCTTATCCATATTTGGCGGTAACGAATAATGAGGAGTATCCGCGCATTTTTATCACTAGAAAATCTAAACGTCCGGGAATTTCATATTTCGGGCCATTCACTCATACGTGGGCACTGCGTAATACTTTAGATGTCATTTTGAAGGTCTTTCCTATTCGTTCTTGTTCCACTGGCAATTTCAAGCGAGCTCAAATGAGTAAGCGCCAGTGCCTTTTGGGGGATATTGGAAAATGTGCAGCCCCTTGTGTCAACTGGGTGAGCCAAGAGGACCACAAAAAACTATCTGACCGACTTGTTTCTTTTATGGCTGATGGGAATGCTGACATTGTCCCAACTTTGCGCGCTGAGATGGAGATTGCATCTTCACGAGAAGAGTTTGAGCGAGCAAGCAAAATCAGAGACTCAATCAGTGCAATAGAGCGCGCGCAAGAGTCAACAGACGCAGCGTTGCCTGAGAGTTTGACGGCAGATGTAGTTGCAATTCATAGAGATGGTGTTCATGCAGCGGGTTCAATTTTCATTATCCGAGGTGGATCAATTAAGGGTTCGCGATCGTGGATTGTTGACCATAGTAAATCTCTTGAAGATGCGGACGAAATAAGCGCGCTATTTTTCTCAATTTATAGTCAGAGTGCTGCACATGAGATTCCCTCAGAGATCTTGGTCAATGAAATCCCGAAGGACTCTTCAGTCTTAGAGGGCTGGTTATCAGATTTAAGAGGTGGACCCGTGGCTTTGAAGACTCCACTTAGGGGAGAAAAAGTTGAGATTATGCAGACCGTCAAGCGGAATGCACAGTACTCACTTATTCAATATTTGAGCAAACGATCAACAGATGCTGCAGTGAGTGGCAAAGCTCTTATTGAAATTGAAGAGTCTCTCGATTTAGATCGCACACCACTGCGAATCGAATGCTTCGATATTTCAAACATCTCTGGGACATCGGTTGTAGCGTCAATGGTGGTTTTTGAAGATGGCCTAGCAAAAAAGAGTGAATACCGCAGATTCATCATTAACACTGATGATGGTTTTGATGACACACGGGCAATGCATCAAGTAATTACTCGGAGATTAAAGCGACTACAAGATGACAGAACGGTAGATGCCGCTGAGGTGGCGCAATATGGTGGAAAACTGAGCAAATTTTCCTATCCTCCCCAGCTGATTGTTGTCGATGGAGGTGCACCACAAGTTAATGCTGCCGCACGAGCGCTGCGAGAATTAGGCATCAATGACATAGCCCTGTGCGGACTAGCCAAGCGGCTAGAGGAAGTTTGGCTCCCTGGATCGAGTGATCCAATAATCTTGCCTCGAACGAGTGAGGGCTTGTATTTGCTGCAGCGAATCCGTGATGAGGCACACCGCTTTGCAATAACTTTCCATAGGTCCCGCAGATCCAAGGTTATGCTGGAATCTATTTTGGATGAAGTTCCGCAACTAGGCCAGGCAAGACGTGCAGCGCTACTTGAAAGGTTCGGTTCGGTTGCAGCTATACGCAAAGCAAAATTGGATGATATTGCTGCCACTCCAGGAATTGGTATAAAAATAGCTTCGATAATCGAAGAGCACCTAAGAGTAATCACGACTCAAAAAGTTGATACTTCTACGGGCGAGATATTGAGTGATTAATGTTGCGCAATGATTTTTTCTTCCGGACTCCGGAACAGCAGATTGAATCCTTGACGACTTTCGCCAAGAAAGTGTTGCAACTTTATGGGCTCACCAATATTGAAATAGAGTGCATCAACTATGAATTCAATATAACTTTTTCTGTGTCAACCGATTCCGGAGAAAAATATGCACTGCGGATTAACATAAATTCCACGCGTACCAGCGAAAATATCTTAGCGGAGATTGAGTGGGTACAGTTTTTAGCACGTATTCCAGAAGTTAACGTTCCAACGCCGATTGCAAATCTTGAAAGTGAATATCTGACTGTACTTGATCATCAAGACAGCGGTCAAACGTTGAATTGTGTTCTGTATTCATGGCTTGATGGAGTAGAAGTTGGAGACGAACCTTCAATTGAACAACTTCATAATATTGGTAGAGCTATAGCCAGTATGCATAAAGCATCATCAGAATTCACGCTTTCATCGAAATCACAATTACCCTTATTTAAAGATCTCCTATGGGGAACTGAAGACTTTCTATTCGGCCCAAAGTCCGTCCTCAGCGAAAGTCACAGTAAGTTATTGAATCGAGCTGCTGAACTTGTTATTAAATTCACTAATGAACTGTATGAAAAATCAACAAGCCAGATTATTCATGCCGATATTCATGGATGGAATCTGATTTCCAATGATGGGTGGATATATATCTTTGATTTTGATGATTGTGGCTTCGGACTGGCAGCCCAGGATATTGCTGTAGCCCTCTACTATCTAGATACTCCAGAACAGAATGCGGCCCTCCTTGCTGGTTATACAAGTGTCATTCCCTTGCCAGAATACTCAGAGCCGGCGATGAAGGCACTTCTTTTGCAGCGTAGGTTGATGTTACTGAATTATCTTTTCGAAACGAGTAACCAAGAGCACAAGGAAATGCTTCCGGAATACTTGTCAAAGACTATTGAGCGTGTTTCTGGGTTCTTGACAGATGTAAGAGGATATCCCCATGAGCAGCAATGAGATTTTGATACTTAGCGGGATGTCTGGGGCGGGCCGATCCACGGTAGCCCATGCATTAGAGGATTTAGGTTGGTACGTCGTTGATAACCTGCCTCCAGCTCTACTTCCGCAGTTGGTCAGTAAAGATGCCGGACCAGACGGTAAGGAGTATGCGGTAGTTGTTGATGTGCGAGGAGGGCATTTCTTTGACGAACTGATGCATGCTTTAGAACAACTTAAGAGTAATGGCTCGGAGTACCAATTAGTTTTTCTAGACGCAACAGATCAAGCATTAGTTCAACGCTTTGAATTGACGCGACGACCACATCCATTGCAAGGTTCGGACCGCATAGTCGATGGAATCGCTCGAGAACGTGAAAAATTAGATGAAGTGAGATCACAATCAGATATATCTATAGATACAACAAATTTAAATGTTCATCAATTAGAAAAGCGTGTTGGCGAAATCTTTGGAAGTGGAAAAGTTCAAGGAATTCGCATAAATGTTCTATCATTTGGATACAAATATGGAATTCCAGTCGATTCTGACCTAGTGCTAGATGCTCGTTTTATTCCTAATCCACATTGGATACCTGAGTTACGACCTTTGACGGGATTAACTCCTCAGGTAAGCGCAAAGGTTTTAGGTAATACCGGAGTTCAAGATTTTGTTAAAAGTTATGTTAGTTTGGTCGCGGCGATGATTCCCGGATATATCCATGAAGGTAAGAAGTATTTAACTATTGCTATCGGATGTACTGGTGGCAAGCATAGAAGTGTTGCGCTGACACAAGAGATAGCGAATCAGCTTAATGAACTAAAAAAAGTAAATGATATTGAAGTATCTGCTTACCCAACCCACCGGGATATTGGACGTGAATAATAGTGAGTAAAGTTGTTGCACTTGGTGGAGGTCATGGTTTATCGGCAACACTTTCGGCACTTCGCACAATCACTTCTGAAATAACCGCAATAGTCACCGTTGCGGACAACGGTGGTTCAAGTGGTCGATTGCGCCAAGAGTTTGAGATTTTCCCTCCTGGAGATTTACGAATGGCTCTTGCCGCTCTCTGTGCTGATGATGAGTGGGGCCGGACGTGGGCCGACATCATGCAGCACCGTTTTGTAAGCTCTGGTGAATTAAATGGTCATGCATTGGGCAACTTACTGCTCGCTTCTTTGTGGAGTCTTGATGAAGATCCAGTAGTGGGATTAGATCGCGTAGGTTCGTTACTTAAAGTAGTCGGTCGCGTTCTTCCAATGGCTGCGGTTCCTTTAGACATAGAGGGAACGTTTAATACTTCTACTGGGCGAATAGTAGTTCGTGGGCAAAAAGAGGTGGCAACCGCAAAGGGTCGAATCGAATCTTTGCGAGTGATTCCACAAAATCCGCCTGCACGCATGGAAGCACTCACTGCAATTCGAGTAGCCGATTGGATCACCATGGGACCAGGCTCATGGTTCTCAAGTGTGATGCCACATCTGTTGGTACCTATGCAGCTAGATGCTCTCAGTAGGACTAAGGCCAAAAAAATTCTTATTCTCAACTTGGATTCAAATTCGAGCAACAACCCCTTTGCAACGGGTGAAGAGTTTTCTGGATCAACGCCCGAAGAGCATCTGGAACTCTTTGCTGAGTACGCCCCTGATGTAAAAATCGATTATTTTCTTGTGGATAATTCGGTGGTTCGTAATGAAAAATCTCTTGCCGCAATGGCCCGAAAGCTTGGTGGCCAGGTAGTGGCAGTCGACATTCGCAGAGCTCCGGGGAGTGTCCATCATGAGGTTCCACAATTAGCTCTTCATTTGAGCCACATTATGCGCAAAAGTTTGGTTGGATAAGCACATGGCAATGACAGCATCGGTTAAGGACGAACTCAGTCGTATCGCAATAACAAAACCGTGTTGCCGTAAGGCGGAAGTCTCATCGCTGCTTCGCTTTGCTGGGGGCCTGCATGTGGCGGCAGGGAAGATTTTAATTGAAGTTGAATTAGATACTTCTCAGAGCGCACGGAGATTACGTAAAGACATCGCCGACATTTATGGGCATGACTCTGATTTAGCGGTTCTATCATCGGGTGGATTGCGAAAAGGTTCTCGCTATGTTGTGCGAGTAATTGAAGCCGGAGATGCATTAGCTCGACAAACTGGTTTAGTGGATTCACATGGTCGTCCAGTGCGCGGCCTCCCACCCCAAGTAGTTTCCGCAGCAATTTGTGATTCCGAAGCGGCATGGCGCGGAGCCTTTATCGCTCACGGATCATTAACTGAACCCGGTCGATCTTCTTCGCTTGAAATTACCTGCCCAGGACCTGAAGCCGCACTGGCCCTTGTGGGTGCTGCTAGACGAATGGGAATTGTTGCCAAGGCGCGCGAAGTTCGTGGTGTCGATAGAGTGGTAATTCGAGATGGTGATGCCATAGGTGTGCTTTTGACCAGACTCGGAGCGCACGAATCAGTTCTTGCGTGGGAAGAGCGCCGCATGCGCCGGGAAGTTCGCGCAACTGCAAATCGCTTAGCAAACTTTGATGATGCCAATCTTCGTCGTTCGGCCCGTGCTGCTGTAGCGGCATCGGCTCGTGTGGCTCGAGCAATGGAAATTCTTGGAGCCAGCATCCCTGAGCATTTAAAAGAGGCAGGGGAGTTACGTATCAATCACGGTCAAGCCTCGCTTGAAGAGCTCGGTTCATTGGCTGTTCCGGCGATGACCAAGGATGCAATTGCTGGTCGCATTCGTCGGCTCTTGGCAATGGCTGATAAACGAGCGGCAGAGCTTGGGATTCCTGATACCGAAAGTGGTCTTTCACCTGATTTGCTGAATTAAATTGCCTTGAATCTGCACCACATTGCGGAGAGTTCACTAGATGGCCACTGATAGGATTACCTCAAGACCCCAACGTTGTGGCAGTTTTTTTGCACCTCCAACGAATGGGCCTTCTAGCCCCTTAAGCAGCAAGGAAAATTATTATGATTAATGTCGGAATTAATGGCTTTGGCCGCATCGGACGTAACTTTTTCCGTGCCAGCCTAACAAACCCAAATATCAATATCGTGGGCATCAACGACTTGACCCCCAATGAAACACTTGCCCACTTGCTCAAGTATGACTCAATCCTAGGACGCTTGGGGTTAGAAGTTACTTTTACAGATGATTCAATCACCGTTGATGGAAAGATGATCAAAGTATTCTCAGAGCGTGACCCAGCAAATTTGCCATGGGGTTCAATCAATGCCGATGTTGTAGTTGAGTCAACAGGTCACTTCACTAAAGCCGAAGATGCAGGTAAGCACATTACCTCTGGCGCTAAGAAGGTAATCATCTCGGCACCGGCAAGCGATGAAGACATCACGATTGTGATGGGTGTTAACCATGAAAAATATCATCCTGCAAATCACCACATCATTTCAAATGCTTCATGTACTACTAACTGCCTAGCTCCCATGGCAAAGGTGCTTAATGATAATTGGGGAATCGTTAAGGGTTTGATGACAACAATCCACGCCTACACAAATGATCAGGTAATCCTAGATTTTCCTCACAAAGATCTTCGCCGTGCACGTGCAGCGGCAACAAATATGATTCCTACATCAACGGGTGCAGCTAAGGCGATTGCGCTTGTATTGCCAGAGCTCAAAGGTAAGTTAGATGGATATGCAATGCGCGTTCCAGTTCCAACTGGATCCGCAACTGATTTAACGGTAGAGCTCGCAAAAGAGGCGACAGCTGCAGAAATTAATGCTGCTATGAAGGCTGCTGCCAATGGTGCGCTGAAGGGTTACCTGACTTACACCGAAGATCCAATCGTTTCATCAGATATCGTGACTGATCCATCCTCATGTATTTTCGATTCTGGCTTAACAAAAGTAATTGGAAATCAAGTCAAGATTGTTGGTTGGTATGACAACGAGTGGGGTTATTCAAACCGTCTTGTCGATTTGATTAGTTATGTTGGCAAGACGCTTTAATGACTTCACTGTCAGATTTTGATGTAGCTGGCAAGCGAGTCTTTCTGCGCTGTGATCTGAATGTTCCATTGAAAGATGGAGTAATTAAAGACGATGGTCGTATAAAGGCCTCGCTGCCAACTATCGAACTCCTCCTGGAAAGAGGTGCCTCACTTGTAATCGCGGCGCATCTAGGCCGCCCAAAGGGGATTGCCACAACTGAATTGTCGCTAGCACCAGTTGCCAAGCGACTAGGCGAACTACTGGGACGTGAAATCTTATTTACTGGAGATGTCACAGGCGATGGAGTTACTGCAATTGCTCAGAATTTGCAGTCAGGCCAGATATTACTCCTCGAGAATATTCGTTTCAGTGCCGCAGAGACAAGTAAGGACGAGACAGAACGAGCAGCTTTTGCCGCAAAGTTAGCACTACTTGCTGATGTTTATGTTGGTGATGGTTTCGGTGCCGTTCATCGTAAACACTCATCGGTCTATGATTTACCAAAACTGCTTCCTCGTTGTGCAGGATTACTTGTCGAAGCAGAGGTAGAAGTCCTAAAAAAGCTAACACAGAGTCCGGCTCGCCCTTACGGAGTAATTTTAGGTGGAGCAAAAGTCTCGGATAAATTAGGTGTTATTGAAAATCTTTTAGGCAAAGTTGATGTTCTAGCTATTGGCGGGGGAATGGTTTTCACTTTCCTCGCAGCCCAAGACAAAGAGATCGGTACGTCTTTAGTTGAGACGGAAATGATTGATGTCGTTAAAGGGCTCATAGCAAGTGCTGCAGATAAAGGGGTCCAACTTATTTTGCCTACTGACATTGTTGTCGCACCAGCCTTTAGTGCTGATGCGAAACCAACATTGGTGTCAGCAGATGATATTCCTGCCGATCAAATGGGCCTCGATATTGGACCTGCATCAGCTGCTCTCTTTGCCTATGAGATTGAAAAGTGTGCAACAGTATTTTGGAATGGTCCGATGGGGGTCTTTGAGTTTGCCAATTTCTCTGCAGGCACTAAGACTGTTGCAACCGCGCTCACAAAGGTTTCAGGAATTTCAGTTGTTGGAGGCGGAGATTCGGCGGCGGCGGTAAGAGCTCTTGGATTTGCTGACTCGGATTTCGGTTATATTTCAACTGGTGGCGGTGCATCACTTGAGTATTTAGAGGGCAAGGAACTTCCTGGCCTATTAGCGTTAGGGTTATAGGGAGATTCCAATGCGTAAACCATTGATGGCTGGAAACTGGAAGATGAATTTAAATCATCTTGAGGCGATTGCAGTTGCGCAGAAATTGGTTTATTCACTTGATGATAAGGATTATGACGCCGTTGATGTTGCAGTTATTCCACCTTTTACTGACATTCGCTCTATCCAAACTCTCATTGACGGAGACCGCCTGCGTTTGACCTACGGAGCTCAAGATCTTTCACCAGAAGCAAGTGGCGCATTCACCGGAGATATTTCTGGTTCTATGTTGCACAAGCTCGGATGTACATATGTTTTGGTGGGACACTCAGAGCGCCGTTCAGTTCATAGTGAAAGTGACGCTCTCATCAATCGTAAGATTAAGGCTGCTTTAGCCCACGAGATGATTCCAATTTTTTGTGTCGGAGAAGAACTCTCAGTGCGCGAATCAGGGACGCATGTCAGCCACGTCATCCGTCAGATTCGTAGTGGGTTAGAAGGGTTAACAAAACCAGAGCTAAAAAAATTAGTAATAGCGTACGAACCAGTGTGGGCGATTGGAACGGGAAAAGTTGCAACTCCAGAGGATGCTCAAGAAGTATGCGCAGCTATTCGTGAAGAGATTGAAAACATCGGCTCGCCGGAGATAGCCGCAGCTATGCGCGTTCTCTATGGAGGCTCAGTCAAGTCCTCAAATGTGGCCGAGATTATGGCAAAGCCTGATGTTGACGGTGCTTTAATAGGCGGAGCGAGCCTAGATCCTGAAGAGTTGGCAAAGATTGTGAAGTTTTACGCGCAAGGCTAAGTAAAGCCAGAGCCTGATTTGAAGGTATCCTTACCCTCTACGAAACAAGGAGTTTACGAACCGTGAAACTAGCTCTCTCAATCTTGCTCATCATTACCAGCGTCCTCATGATTCTGCTCGTACTTTTGCATAAGGGCAAAGGAAGCGGACTCTCTGATCTATTCGGTGGTGGCGTTTCTTCGAGCTATGGCGGTTCTTCCGTAGTAGAGCGAAACCTTGATCGCATCACGATTGTTGTTGGGGGACTCTGGTTTGCATTGGTAGTCGCTTTAAGCCTTGTTCTTAAATAAAATATTTTCCATTTCGATTTTTTCTAGAGGAGTAACGCATGGCAAGTGCAATTCGCGGTAGTCGAGTTGGTGCAGGACCAATGGGTGAGGCAGAGCGTGGTGATTCAATTGCACGTGCGTATGTTTCTTATTTTTGTGCAAATGGACATGAAGTTCGACCATCATTTGCCGTAGAAGAGACTGTCGTTATTCCCGCTGAATGGGATTGTCCAAAGTGCGGATATCCAGCAGGCAGAGATAGAAATAATCCGCCTAGCCCAATCAAGAATGAACCTTACAAGACTCACTTAGCTTACGTAAAGGAACGACGTACTGACGCAGAAGGTGAGCGACTTCTAGAAGAAGCCTTACGCAAGATTCGTGGGGACGATTAAAGAGATTTAAGAGTCTCTATTATCTTTGCTATTCCGGAACTTCGATCTGTGAGATTCAAGCGCAATAGCGGAAAGTTTCGTGACGCTAATGCGTTTCCATCACCGAGTGCTTGCGCTGAAAGCAATGTTGAAAATCCGAAATTCTTTCCCGGTATAGCAATATCTTTGAGTACATCACCAGTAATTTGAAGGAATGCACCGTTTTGTTGGCCACCTTTATGGAACTGACCAGTTGAGTGGAGGAAGCGTGGACCCCACCCAAATGTGACAGGCCGGTTAGCTTTTGCAGAAAGTAATGCTCTGACATTTGAAATCGCTTTATCATCGCGGCGATCTAGATAAGCCATCACAGCTACATACCCATCATCTGGAATGCTGGCAATAAAACGCTCCAAAGCGGTTTTGAGATCAACACCCTCACCAAAAATCTCTACATCTTCGTCGGTAGCAGTAGGAGAGAATTTTGGAAGCACACCGGCCCAGTCATTCAAAAGGAGTGATGTTGCCTCTTTTGCCTCAGTGACGTTGGGTTGATTAAAGGGATCGATTGCTAATGCTGCGCCGACGAGCGCAGTTACCCATTCCCAAACGATGAACTGGGAAGCTAAATCAGCGTTTATGACTAAGTCTGCTGAACCTGCATATGCAATAGAAAATAAATCATCCCCGACATTTGAATCAACAACAATAGGTAGACGCCCTACTTGGTTTTTGCCCGTTGATTCAGCCACGAGTTGTTCAATCCAGTCACTTAAACCAGGCATGTCGGATCCAGAATCGCAATAACTCATGTACTGACCAGATAAGTAGGCAATGGCATATGCCATATCAACTACCAAAGTCGAATCCTTAAGAAACGCTTTTTTGGTGGCACTTGCATTATCAAGTAGTACTGAGACATCAACACCAATTAATGCAGATGGCACTAGACCGAACGCACTCAAAACACTAAATCTGCCCCCAACATGCGGATCGGCATTTATCACCGCGTATCCAGCTGCGCGCGCAGAAATATCCAGGGGAGACGAGGGATCTGTGACGATGACAATATGATTTTGAGGGATTAGACCAGATTGAGAAAATGCTTCTTCAAATAATCCGCGCTGCGATGATGTCTCAATTGTTGAACCTGATTTAGAGCTCACAACAACGATCGTGGTTGCAAGATCTCCCACTAAAGCATGTGCAATATAGTTCGGATCGGTAGAGTCCAAAACAAAGAGATCTCGATTGAAAGTTTGAGCGATAACTTCTGGTCCTAATGAAGAACCACCCATTCCACACAGCACTACCCGTTTTTTATCACGGTGTTTTGCACAAAGGGCATCAAGAATGGGAAGTAATTCCCTTGAACTTTCAGGTAAATCAATCCAGTTAAGGCGAACTTTCGCTTCAGTAGCGGCCTCCGCTCCCCAGATACTCGAATCCTTCATCGCCAGCCTTGCGTGAGTATTACTTAAAGCCACATATCGTGGGTCAGTTCTATCGATGAGATGAACAATATTTCCAGAGAGCGAGGTCATTGTAGTTGAGCAGCCTTTACTGTAGTTAATAGTTCTTCCCATGCTTGGGCGAACTTATTGACACCATCTACTTCAAGATCATCCGTTACTGAGTTAAGCGAGATGTTGAGCCCAGAGAGAGATTTAAATATTTCCACAGCTTCGCCATATCGGGAAGTAATAGTGTCTGGGCGAACAATCGCATGGTCAATGACAGCATCGAGAGTGGCTTGTGGCATCGTATTAACTGTATGTGGAGCAATTAATTCGACAACGTATCGAGTGTCGTCATAAGTAGGATCTTTAACGCCAGTGGAAGCCCACAGTGGCCGCTGTTTGTGTGCACCACGCGCAACCTGTGCGGACCAACGCGCCGAAGAGAATTTTTCTTCAAACAGCTGATAGGCAAGATGAGCATTAGCTATGGCTGCTTTACCGAGTAATGCTTGTGCTTCACTACTGCCGTCCTTCTTCAACAGTGCATCGACTGCTGAATCTATTCGACTAACAAAAAAGGATGCTACCGAGTGGACATGAGATGGATTGGTTGCCGATTCAATTCCTGACATGTACGCATCGATAACTGCCCCATATCTCTTAACTGAAAAAATTAAAGTTACATTGACACTTATTCCTGCTGCGACAAGCGCTGTGATTGCCGGAAGTCCCTCAAGTGTTGCCGGGACTTTGATCATCAGATTTGGTCTATCAACTATTGCCCATAGTTCTTTGCCAGCTGCAATAGTGCCTTGGGTATCACTTGCTAGACGAGGATCTACCTCAATACTTACGCGACCATCAATACCTTTAGAAGTTGAGTAGATGTCTTTGAATAAATCACATGCTTTGCGAACGTCGTCTGTAGTTAATTTCTTCACACACTCATCTGGGGTTAAGTCTTTCATGAGGGCGATGTCGCTTGCATACTCATTGGCTCCGGATATTGCCGCAGCAAATATGCTGGGATTAGTTGTTACTCCTACTACAGAGTCGGCAGCAATTCGGGAAGGTAATGAGTGTGCGCTAGTCCCAGAAATTTTTGCGCGCGATAAATCATCTAACCAAATTGAAGTCCCATTAGCTCCGACATCACGTGCGCTCACGCAAGCGCTGCCTTAATTCGATTTGATACATTCTCTACCGAGAAGCCGAACTCACTGAACAGTTTCTTTGCATCAGCTGATGCGCCAAAATGCTCGATTGAAATTGCGATTCCTTTGTCGCCAATAATTTCACGCCATCCCTGTGCGATTCCAACCTCGATGCTTACTTTTAAGGGGATTGAAGCTGGAAGCACGGTATTTCTATAAAAATCATCTTGCTCACTAAACCACTCAAGGCACGGTGCACTCACCACACGTACAGCGATGCCATCATTTTTAAGTGATGTTTGTACCTCAAGTGCCAAAGTGACTTCGGAACCTGTTGCAATTAATATTGCGACGGGCTTTTCTGTATCACTTAAAATATATGCACCTTTGGCAACGTCGGAAGCGGATTCGCATTGTTCGCGGTCTATTACTGGAAGATTCTGACGGGAGAGCAATATTCCTGCTGGACGGTTTCGAATAAGGATTTGTTTCCAGGCTTCAACCACCTCATTGGCATCGGCAGGTCTAATGACATCTAAGCCTGGAATCGCGCGCAGAGCAGCAAAGTGTTCGATGGGTTGGTGAGTGGGACCATCCTCACCAACACCGATGGAATCATGTGTCCACACAAATGTGACAGGGATTTTCATCAATGCAGCAAGACGGACAGCTGGGCGCATGTAGTCACTGAAGACTGCAAAGGTTCCACCAAATGAGCGGGTCAGTCCATGCAGGGATATGCCGTTGAGAATTGCTCCCATTGCATGCTCGCGGATACCGAAGTGAATTATTCGACCAAAAGGATTAGCGCCTTTAATTGCACTTGAAGAAGGAAGAAACGAGCCGCCGCCATCGATACTCGTATTGTTTGATCCAGCTAAATCAGCTGACCCTCCCCAAAGTTCTGGAAGAACTTTAGCTAGCGCATTTATAGTGTCACCAGAGGCAGCACGGGTAGCGATCTCTTTACCTGTCGTAAATATTGGCAAATCTTTATCCCAACCTGCAGGGAGACCGCGATTTTGTAAGCGTTGTAACAATGTCGCTGCGTCAGGATTAGCTGAACTCCATAATTCAAAAATCTTATTCCAATCCTTGCGTAAATCTGCTCCACGTTTTTTAACTTCTCTCACGTGATTTAAGATTTCTTGTGGCATTGCAAAATGTTCTTCGGGATTGAGTCCCAAAAGTGTTTTTGTGGCTGCAATCTCTTCTGCACCTAAAGCTGAACCATGAGATTTTCCAGTGCCGCGCAATGTAGGCGCCGGCCATGCAATCACAGTCTTCAAGCGAATAAGTGTTGGTTTGGATGTCTCTTCTTTAGCGGCTCGCATTGCTGAATCCAGAGCAGAAATATCCACACTTCCATCGCTATCTGCGGCAACTTCTAAAACATTCCAACCATAAGCGCGGTAACGCATTGAAACATCCTCAGTAAAAGCATTGTGAGTATCACCCTCGATTGAAATTCTATTGTCGTCATAAATGACTTTAAGATTTCCGAGTTCTTGTGTTCCAGCCAGAGATGACGCTTCTGCGCTCACTCCTTCTTGCAAATCTCCGTCAGAACAAATCACCCATATGTTGTGATCAAATAAAGACTCACCAGATTTAGCCTTAGGGTCTAACAATCCACGTTCATATCGTGACGCCATCGCCATTCCCACCGCAGTACCAACTCCTTGGCCAAGTGGGCCAGTAGTCATTTCAACACCTGCAGTATGGCCGTACTCAGGATGGCCCGGTGTTAATGAACCCCACGTTCTAAAGCTTTTTAGGTCATCCATCTCTAATCCATAACCACTATAGAACAGTTGCGTGTACAGGGTTAGGGAAGAGTGACCGCATGAAAGAATAAATCGGTCTCGTCCAATCCACGTTGGATCAGATGGATCATGAACTAAGTGACGTTGAAATAGCAAGTAAGCAACTGGAGCCAACGACATTGCCGTTCCAGGATGACCGTTACCAGCTTTTTGAACTGCATCTGCTGCTAAGGCGCGAGAATAGGTAATCGCACGATTGTCGAGATCGCTCCAACCCACAATTGTGCTCATGGTGAATTTTCCATTTCTTTTCGTTGCACGGATAACCAAACTCCCCAAGCATTAATCCACACTAATGTTGACCCAGCGATATGAATAGCGACAAGTAGTTCAGGTACGCCTTGAAGGTACTGAATTGCGCCGATTGCACCTTGTGACAAAGATAAAAGTGCAAAAATTGCTAACCGTTTTTTAGTCAATCCAGAAGTTTCGGGTGAAAGAAAAAATGCTAGGGATACTACAAGTAAAAAAACGACAGCAACTGCATGATAAAAAGTTGCATCTTGTATCCTGATACTCAGACGTGGAGCATCAACATCACCTGCGTGTGGTCCTGCGCCAGTGACAATAGTTCCGAGTACAACTACTGTCGCAGCAATCGCTACGTGCAATTTTGAAAAAATATCTATAGCTCGTGGAGATATTCTTTTTACAGCAGGCGTTCGCCTTCTTGAGTAAAGCGAAACGGCAGCGGCTATAAGAATTGTAGATAGAAGGTAATGACTCGCAACTGATATTGGATTTAGGTTAGTCAAGACTGTAATACCGCCTAAAATCCCTTGACCGAAAATTCCAAGGAATTGTCCTAATGCAAGTCCTCGCAAATCTTTTCTGCCTGATTGCATAACTGCGATTAAAGTAACTAAGGCTGCGAGTACAAGCACAAAAGTCAAGAGTCGGTTAGAAAATTCAATCCACGAGTGCAATTGGCCCTCGGCTTGCCCAGGCACCGGTGCGTATGAACCAGGCGTACATTCGGGCCATGTCGGACAGCCCAGTCCCGATCCAGTCAGTCGAACTCCACCGCCAGTTACTACGATTGCAGATTGCATAAAGAGCAAAATCCCTGTGGCGGCCGGCAGGATTCGTTTCGACATCTCACGCGCTCGGCTCATGGCCTAACCCTATGGCCAAGCTTGGTCTGCGGGTTGGAGTGGCCTTTGGTGTCGAATTACGACACAATAGTGTTGTGAAATTAGCCCAGTCCAAGAATCTAGCCAAGGTAGATGATCCGCGTACGCGTGATCTCGTAGCCCGTTCAATTCTTGAAAATGGACCTTCGAGCGCGGCGACTCTAGCGGCCCGATTGGGTTTAACACCGGCGGGAATTCGTCGTCATCTAGATTTACTGGTTTCTGAAGGAGTTCTCGAGGCACGTGAACCTCGCTCCACTCTTGTCCGCGGACGCGGTAGGCCATCGAAAGTATTTTTAATGTCTGATTCTGGCCGTGAAAAATTCGAGCACTCATATGATGATTTAGCTGTATCTGCTCTTAAATTTATGTCTGCCCAATTAGGGGAGCACCTTGTTCAATCATTTGCCAACTCCCGTGCTGAAGAGCTTGAACGCAAGGCGGCAGTGGAATTAGCGAAGAAAAAAAATAAGAGTTTGGCCCTTGCCGAATTTCTAACAGAGCAGGGTTATGCAGCAAGTATTCAAGAACGTCCTTTGGGTGAAGAGTTGTGTCAGCATCACTGTCCTATCGCCCACGTCGCAACTGAGTTTCCACAGTTGTGTGAAGCCGAAACTGAGGCGCTTTCTCGTTTATTAGGAACGCACGTTCAACGGCTAGCCACCATCGCGCATGGCGATGGTGTATGTACAACTTTCATTCCCACTCCACAAACCAGCTCAGCAAACAGAAAGGTACGTGCATGACAATCGCACATCCAGAACTCGACGGTCTCGGCAATTACGAATACGGCTGGTCAGATAAAAGTGAAGTGGGTACGAATGCACGTCGTGGTATCAACGAAGACGTGGTTCGTGATATCTCAGAAAAGAAGTCTGAGCCACAGTGGATGCTTGATCTTCGCTTAAAAGGTTTAGCTCTATTCGAAAAAAAGCCAATGCCAAACTGGGGATCAGATCTCTCCGGAATCTTCTTTGACACAATTAAATATTTCGTACGCTCAACCGAGAAGCAGGCTGCAACATGGGATGACCTTCCGGAAGAAATCAAGAACACGTATGACCGGCTCGGAATCCCAGAAGCTGAAAAACAGCGTCTTGTCTCAGGAGTAGCAGCACAGTATGAATCCGAAGTTGTATATCACTCGATTCGCGAGGATTTAGCAGCCCAAGGTGTCATATTTTTAGATACCGATACTGCACTTAAAGAGCATCCAGAGTTATTCAAGGAGTACTTTGCGACGGTAATTCCAGTGGGGGATAACAAGTTTGCAGCGCTCAATACATCCGTATGGTCAGGTGGTTCCTTTATTTATGTACCTAAAGGCGTACACGTAGATATTCCACTTCAGGCTTACTTCCGAATTAATACTGAGAATATGGGTCAGTTTGAGCGAACCTTGATTATCGCTGATGAAGATTCATACATTCATTATGTTGAAGGTTGCACTGCGCCAATTTACAAATCTGATTCACTTCACTCCGCAGTTGTTGAGATTATTGTAAAGAAGGGTGCTCGAGTACGTTATACAACGATTCAGAATTGGTCGAATAACGTTTACAACTTAGTTACCAAGCGCGCTACCTGTGCTGAAGGTGCAACTATGGAGTGGGTCGATGGAAATATCGGCTCTAAAGTTACGATGAAATATCCTGCAATTTTTCTAATGGGACCACATGCAAAGGGTGAAACGCTTTCTCTCGCTTTTGCAGGGGAGGGCCAACACCAGGACTCTGGAGCGAAAATGGTGCATGCAGCACCTTACACATCCTCTTCGGTTATCTCAAAGTCGGTTGCTAGAAATGGTGGGCGCACTTCATACCGTGGCTTAGTGCAGGTGCAAGAAGGCGCTCATCATTCAAAGAGCACTGTTAAATGTGATGCATTATTGGTAGATACGATTTCGCGTTCTGATACGTATCCGTATGTAGATATTCGTGAGGATGATGTTTCAATGGGACACGAAGCAACTGTGTCAAAAATTAGTGATGACCAACTCTTTTATCTTATGTCTCGTGGCTTAACAGAGGATGAGGCAATGGCAATGATCGTTCGTGGTTTTATTGAGCCAATCGCTCGTGAGCTGCCTATGGAATATGCCTTAGAGCTCAATCGCTTAATTGAACTTCAAATGGAAGGTGCTGTTGGTTAATGTCACTTGCAACAACCAATTATTTAACACCGACTGGGCGTGAAGAAGCGTGGCGATTCACCCCTCTGAAACGCTTGCAGGGCCTTCATGATGGCGCTGCAATCGATGGTCAGCGAACTTCACTTGTATCTAAGGCAGCCTTGCCTTCTGGAGTTAATTTTGTCCGTGAAAGTTTACAACCACTGGCTTCCAGCGATGATGTAATCATTGAAAGAGTGCGTGGTTTAACCGACGACGTATCTCATCTCTCAATTGCAGCTAATTGTGAATTAACAGAACCAATCTTTCTAGGTCGAGTTCTAGGTGCTCTCGAAACTGCAGAATTCTCTCGTGTGCGCATCTCTCTTGGAGCCCATGCTGTTGCAACTGTGGTTCTTGAAAATACTGGGGATACAGTTTTAGCCGAGGATTTGGAAATTTCACTCGCTCCGGGCTCTTCACTTAAATTCGTCACAATTCAAGAGTTTGAATCTAAGAGCGTTTATACCGCACGCCATCATGCAGTTGTAGATAAAGATGCTCAGTTTAAATCCATCACGATAACTGTCGGAGGCGATGTTGTCAGAATTCTTCCTACAGTCGAATTCACGGCACCCGGTGGATCAGCCGAACTTCTTGGTGTTTATTTTGCGACTTCAGGTCAATTCTTTGAACACCGCATGCATGTCGATCACGCTGTTCCTCATGCGAAATCCCGAGTAAATTACAAAGGAGCATTAGTGGGTCGGGATACTCATACGGTTTGGATTGGTGATGTGTTAATCCGTGCGGTTGCCGAAGGTACTGATACCTATGAACTCAATCGCAACTTGTTGTTAAGTGATGGGTCACGTGCCGATTCTGTCCCTAATTTGGAGATTGAAACTGGCGAGATCGTTGGAGCTGGACATGCAAGTACAACAGGTCGATTTGATGATGAACAACTTTTTTACCTGATGTCACGAGGAATATCTATGGAAAATGCTCGACGACTTGTAGTTAGAGGTTTTTTCAACGAGATCATTACTGAAATAGGTATAGAACGAATCCAGGAGCGTTTAATGGATCGCATTGATGGCGAGCTTGAGAAGGCTGGTGTCTAATTGGCTGATTTTCAGTTGGACCAACTCAAAGAGAGCGCACCTGTAAAGCTTGAAAGAAATGGTAAAACAGTCTGTGTGGTCCGAGTCAAGGATGAAGTATTCGCAATTGATGATACTTGTTCTCACTCAGATGCCTCATTGTGTGAGGGAGAAGTAACGGACTTTAAAATTGAATGTTGGCTTCATGGAGCCGAGTTTGATTTAAGAACGGGACAGGCCCTCACATTACCTGCCAATATTGCATTGCAGACATATCAAGTAGACATACAAGAAAACTCCGTTACGGTCGAGATTTAGAGAGAAGAGAAGAAAATGAGCAGATTAGAAATTCGCAATTTACAGGTTTCTGTTAACACAGATGCGGGGGCTGTCGACATTCTCAAGGGAGTGGATCTAACAATCAACTCTGGTGAAACACACGCAATCATGGGGCCAAACGGCTCTGGTAAATCAACTCTCGCCTATTCAATCGCTGGACACCCTAAGTACACGATTGTTGGCGGTAGCGTGACTCTCGATGGCGCTGACGTTCTTGAAATGACTGTCGATGAACGCGCAAAAGCCGGGTTGTTTCTCGCGATGCAGTATCCAGTAGAAGTTCCAGGAGTCTCTGTCTCTAACTTCTTGCGAACGGCAGCAACTGCCCTTCGCGGTGAAGCACCAAAGCTCCGCACTTGGGTTGGTGAAGTCAAGGAGGCAATGGAGGCTTTGAATATGGATCCAGCTTTCGCCTCACGAAATGTCAACGAAGGCTTTTCTGGAGGAGAAAAAAAGCGCCACGAAATTATGCAACTTGAACTTCTAAAACCAAAGATTGCGATATTGGATGAAACCGATTCGGGTCTAGATGTCGATGCACTTCGTATCGTTTCTGAAGGTGTAAATCGCGCGAAAGAGAATAACAACTTGGGCGTTTTACTGATTACTCACTACACACGAATCCTCAAATACATCAAGCCAGATTTTGTTCACGTTTTCGCAAATGGTCATATTGTAGAAGAAGGCGGCCCAGATTTGGCTGACAAGCTTGAGGCAAATGGTTATGCAGATTATGTGAGCAAGTAAATTTCATGTTGTTTTCACCCGAACAGATACGCAAAGATTTCCCAATCTTTGAGCGTACTGTTCGTGGTGGAAAAAAGCTTGTTTATTTAGACAATGGTGCAACTAGTCAAAAGCCAAACTCTGTTCTTGAGGCCGAGACAAATTTCTACAAGCTTCATAACGCCGCTGCACATAGAGGCGCCCACCAATTAGCTGAAGAGGCTACGCAAGCTTACGAAGGTGCACGCGAGATTGTTGCAGAGTTTCTTAACGCTCCTGGTGGATCAGAGGAAATCGTCTTCACAAAGAGTGCAACAGAAGCGTTGAACTTAATGGCATATGCCATGGGCAATGCCCACCCGGGCAATCGCTTTCATCTTGGGCCACAGGATCGAATCGTTGTCACTGAAATGGAACACCACTCAAATTTGGTTCCATGGCAGCAACTATGTGATCGCACAGGGGCAGAGCTTGCATGGTTCGAAGTAACACCTCATGGGAGATTAGATCTATCGGCTATTGATTCGGTTATTACACCTAATACAAAAGTAGTCTCACTAACTCACCAATCGAATGTTCTCGGGACTATCAACCCTCTTGAAGAGATTGTGCGCAGAGCGCATGAGGTAGGTGCGCTTGTTATCCTTGATGCGTGTCAATCGGCACCACACATGAAAATTGATTTAGCGCAACTGGGAGTGGATTTTCTAGCATTTTCTGGACACAAAGCGCTTGGACCTACGGGCATCGGTGTTTTGTGGGGGCGAAAGAATTTATTGGAGGATTTGCCACCATTTCTTTTTGGTGGCTCAATGATTGAAATGGTCACAATGAGGACTGCTACGTGGGCCCCTGTGCCTCAAAAATTTGAAGCAGGAGTTCCAAATATGGCACAGGCTGTTGGTCTCGGTGCAGCGATTGAATATTTGAGTAGTGTTGGAATGGATATCGTGAACAATCATGAACGCACGCTCACAGAGTATCTATTACAAAAATTGAATTCGGTTGATGACTTATCAATTGTCGGACCCAACGACTCTGAAGCTAGAGGCAGCGCAGTTTCATTCACTGTGAATCAAATCCACCCACATGATTTAGGGCAATACTTAGATAGTCAAGGTATCGCGGTAAGAACAGGACAGCATTGTGCGTGGCCACTTGCAAAACGTATGGGAGTTCCAGCCTCCACGCGCGCCTCACTGTATTTGTATAATAATGAAGCTGATTGTGATGCCTTGTTCAATGGAATTCTCGGAGCACAGAAGTATTTTGGGAGTTTCTGATGGAGTTAGATTCTCTTTATCAAGAAGTTATTCTTGATCATTACAAGTATCCACAACATAAGGGCTTGAGCCCTGTTTTCACCGCACAAGTGCATCACGTCAATACAAGCTGTGGTGATGAAATTACTTTAAACCTCATCCTCGAAGGTAATCAGATTTCATCGCTCACCTGGGACGGGCAGGGTTGCTCAATATCACAGGCGAGTGTTTCAATGATGTCAGAGCTCCTCATCGGCAAGACTCTGGATCAAGCATCTTTGATTTCCACTAATTTTTCAGATTTAATGTCAAGTAAAGGAACTTCAAGTGGAGATTCTCTTATCCTCGAAGATGCTGTTGCTTTTGCTGGTGTTTCTAAGTTTCCTGGGCGAATAAAATGCGCTTTGTTAGGGTGGATGGCGTTTAAAGATGCAGCAATACAAGCACAAACAGATTAATAATAATCAAAACAATCATAATGAGTGAAAAGGGAGAGCAATGACGACCAGCGTTGATGATGTAACTGAGGCGATGAAAGACGTGGTCGACCCCGAACTTGGTATTAATGTTGTTGATCTTGGGTTGATTTACGACGTCATGGTTGATGAGGCAAATATCGCAATCTTGAATATGACTCTGACTTCTGCGGCCTGCCCACTACAAGATGTGATTGAAGATCAAACTCGACAAGCCTTGGCGGGTATGACAAGTGATGTAAAGATCAACTGGGTATGGATGCCACCTTGGGGTCCAGACAAAATTTCAGATGATGGTCGTGACCAACTTCGCGCTCTTGGATTTACCGTTTAACGTTTAACTGCCTAAGGTAGGGGTATGTCCAACCATGCCGCCTGGATGACGCACCGCTCTATGATTGCCGACCCGTCGGTGAAAGAGCAAAAGTTAAAACCAGGTACCATAAAACGAATCATCAAATTTGCTAAGCCCTATAGGACAAGTATTTTGATTTTTCTCGGTACAGTCATCGTCGACGCCGGACTTGTCGTGGCAACACCATTATTGCTTCTTCGGCTCATCGATGATGGAGTAATTCCTAAGAACGGTGCTTTAGTTACCCGATTAGCATTGTTTGTTGGATTATTGGCAGTAGCTGATGCAGTGATGAGTTTGATAGGTAGATATTTTTCTTCGCGTATTGGTGAAGGTCTCATTTATGATCTTAGAGCTCTTGTATTTGCGCATGTACAACGCCAGTCAATTGCATTCTTCACTAGAACCCAAACTGGTGCACTCATATCGAGAATTAACTCTGATGTCATGGGAGCCCAACAAGCCTTCACAGCCACGCTTTCTGGAATTGTGAGCAATGTTGTATCCCTATTTTTAGTTGGAATCACCATGCTAATTCTCTCGTGGCAAATCACCATCTTCTCGCTTGTACTGCTTCCACTTTTTCTCATCCCAACTAAATGGGTCGGCCGCAAACTCCAAAGTCTTACCCGAGAGTCTTTCAATGTAAATGCCGAAATGTCTAGCACTATGACGGAACGTTTCAATGTCTCAGGTGCAATGCTTGTTGCCCTTTACGGCCAGCCGGCACGAGAGAAAGAGTACTTTCGCTCTCGTGCGCGACGTGTTGCCGATATCGGGATAAAAATGGCAATGCTAAATCGCCTGTTCTTTATCGCGCTAACGAGTGTTGCAGCTATTGCAACGGCATTTGCTTATGGAATTGGTGGACATTTAGCAATTAGCGGGGGAGTAACTGTTGGTACTTTGCTAGCAATTACTGCGTTACTGGCTCGATTGTATGGACCTTTAACTGCGTTATCGAATGTTCGTATAGATGTTATGACTTCGTTAGTGTCCTTCGAACGTGTTTTTGAGGTTTTGGATTTAGAGCCAATGGTTAAGAATCGTGAAGGCGCTATAGAACATGTTGGCTCAAATCCACGAATCGTGTTCGACAATGTCGGTTTTGCATATCCCCGATCGAATGAGATTTCACTTGCATCTTTAGAATCAGCGGCTAAGCCGGAGATGATTGAGAGTGGAGAAGTCTTAAGGGGGCTTTCATTTACTGCAGAGCCGGGAACTCTTACAGCACTTGTTGGACCCTCTGGTGCGGGAAAAACGACAATCAGCGCTTTGATTCCACGTTTATATGATGTCACTTTAGGCGCGATTACTTTCGATGGAGTAGACCTTCGTGATATCAATCTCGAAACTCTCAGGAATTCCATTGGTGTCGTTATGCAAGATGCGCATCTTTTCCATGAAACGATCGCCGAAAATCTCCGCTATGCCAAAGTCGATGCAACAATGGAAGAGATGCAATTAGCATGCGAGGCAGCCCAAATTTGGCGACTCATTGAATCGCTTCCCAATGGATTAGACACAATGGTAGGTGAGCGTGGACACCGTCTCTCCGGAGGTGAAAAACAACGGCTAGCTATTGCGCGGTTACTACTTAAGTCACCTTCTGTCGTCATTTTAGATGAGGCCACTGCACACTTGGATTCAGAGAATGAATCACTGGTTCATGCGGCTCTAGAAAATGCACTTAAGGGTCGCACCAGTATTGTTATTGCTCACAGACTCAGTACGGTACGTGATGCAGATCAAATTTTAGTATTGGAAAAAGGAACAATAGTTGAGAGGGGAACTCACGACGAGCTTGTTGTTCTAGGTGGCCTTTATGCCGATCTCTATAGCAGACAAGATTTAACGGGCTCGTCGAATTAATACTCGCCCATAGCCAACAAGACCAGCGAAGAATATCCATTGAAGCGCATAGGCCATATGAGGTCCATCGCTTAATTCGGGAAGTTGGGCACTAACTTCTGGTGTTAACGATGGCTGTGAACCGGATAGTAGATCAAGGTAGAAATTTTCCGTGTTCAATCGCGATTGGGCGTTGAGCTCTGCTACTAATCCGTTGCCCTTCGGTGGAAGAGCAAAAAATGAGCCCTGTGGCAATGATGAATCTAATCGAAGTCGTCCGGTAATTTTCACAACACCATCTGGAGCCTGTGAGATTTGCGGAGCAGTGACTGCTGATTTTCCAGCTTTTACCCATCCACGATCTACCCAAAATTTCTTAGCGTCGACGGATGTGAATAATGTTAAAACTTCAAAACCGTAAACTCCCTCTGAGTATCTATTGCGTAATAAAATCTGCTGGCTAGAATCGAAAGTTCCCTCTGTGGTCACGCTTTGCCACTCAAACAGTGAAGGAGAAGCGCTTGAAACCGAAAGTGCAATCGCGGGTAGCGCTATGTGTTCCTCAATCAAGGAGTTCCGCGCGTGCCGGTCCACTCCACGGTGATACTGCCACTGGGCTGCCCATAAACATAAAATTATCAGAATCAGAGCGATGAATGACTTAAAAAAAGACCAAGGCTCGCGCTGCATACAATCAGTCTAGTGAAAGTGGGTTCTTATTCTTTACATTCGCCCCGGCAGTAAAAGTTTCACGCCCTGCGTTTGCAATTACAACTGCGAAATAAGGTAGTACTACAGCTCCAAAAAGAGCGAACCAGCGAAATGGGGAAGGCAAAATAACAGTCAATATGAAGCAAAGTGTTCGCACCATCATCGATATGAAATAGCGTTTTTGCCGCCCAGCCTGATCAGTGCTCAGGGATTTAGGAGCACTGGTGATATCAAAGACTTCCTTTTCGGCGGCCATGCAGAGAAGCCTATTACCAGCAACAAGACGTTGCATCTTTTGAATACCTCTCAGTAGCCAGTAGATTTGTACATATGAGTTCAGTGGCAATAGTTACCGGTGGTAACCGAGGTATTGGTTTAGCTATCGCTCATTCACTCAAATTGGCAGGTCATCAGGTTGTCGTCACGTACAGGAGTGGCACTCCGCCTGAAGGATTTAACTCAGTGAGAATGGACGTGACATCAACCGAGAGTGTCGAAGATGCTTTTTCTTCAATCGAGGCGCAATGGGGGATTCCGGAAATCATCGTTGCAAACGCTGGAATAACAAAAGATGGTCTCGTGATGCGTATGAGTGATACTGATTTCACAGATGTTATCGACGCAAATCTAACGGGTGCATTTCGAGTTGCTCGTCGCGCAACTAAAGGTTTACTTAAGTTAAAGCGTGGGCGTCTGATATTTGTTGGTTCGGTGGTTGCATCAACGGGTTCAGCTGGACAAGTTAACTATGCAGCAAGCAAATCGGGCTTGCTTGGACTAGCGAGATCATTTGCTCGCGAAATCGGAAGCCGTGGTATTACTTCAAATGTAGTTGCCCCTGGATTTGTCGAAACCGACATGACTGCAAATCTTGGCGAAAGTCGCCGCAATGAAATTGCAGCATCAGTTCCGCTTGGTCGTTTTAGTTCAGCCGAAGAGATTGCAGAAGTCGTAGCATTCATAGCATCACCACAAGCAGGCTATATAACTGGGGCATTAATTCCAGTTGATGGCGGATTAGGTATGGGGCACTAAATGGGGATTCTTCAAGGAAAAAAGATATTAGTAACTGGTGTACTTACAGATGCATCAATTGCTTTTCATATCGCGCGTATTGCACAAGAAGAAGGTGCACAAGTTGTCCTTTCTTCTTACGGTCGCGTGCTTTCCCTAACTACCCGTATAGCTGGCCGACTTCCACAACCTGCACCAATTGTGCAACTTGATGTAACTAATAATGAAGACTTGGATGCGCTTGAATCACGCGTCCGTGAACATTTTCCAGATGGACTTGATGGCGTAGTTCACTCAATTGGTTTTGCCCCAGAAACTGCACTCGGGGGAAATTTTCTCAACACCTCCTGGGATGATGTCGCAACTGCATTACATGTTTCAGCCTTCTCACTGAAAGCGTTAACTATGGCCGCGCGCCCGTTGTTTAATGGTGGTGGTTCCGTTGTTGGCTTGGATTTCGACGCAAAAGTAGCCTGGCCAAAGTATGACTGGATGGGCGTGGCAAAAGCGGCACTCGAATCCACGTCTCGCTATCTGGCGCGTGACTTGGGGGCAGAAAATATCCGTGTGAATTTGATTGCTGCCGGGCCAATTCGAACAATGGCGGCTAAATCAATTCCAGGCTTTGATGAGTTTGAAAAAGTTTGGAATGAACGCTCCCCAATGTCTTGGGACGTAACGGATCCCGTCCCAGCGGCAAAGGCCACAGTGGCCTTGCTTTCCGACTGGTTCCCAAAGACGACTGCCGAAATCATCCATGTCGATGGCGGCCTGCACGCGATGGGTGCGTAGTCCAGCGATTTCGCGCTTTGCCATGGCTCAGGTATCATTTGCACTAGACCAGTGGCCAAACAGCTCACTGCAAGAGGAGTCACCGCTCCCACCTACATCGTCACTTGTGCGATCTGGTTCGTCGGATTTAGGGAGTAATCTCCTTTTTTCCTTGCGGTTTTCTTTTTGCTAAGCGCTGTCAAACCAAGCGTTTACTAAACCGAAGGAGCACACAGTCAGCACAGAACCTCGCATTAATGATCGAATTCGTACACCTCAAATTCGTCTAATCGGACATACCGGTGAGCAAGTTGGAGTTGTTGATATCGATACCGCGTTAAGAATGGCAGA
>WLMW01000029.1 GCA_009700025.1 Actinomycetota bacterium | reverse complement strand
TCCACGCTGATTAAACGCCCGTCCTAAAACAGGGTTTGAACTGCGCATATCTTTTCTCTCCTTTTGTATGTCTGCCAGAAGTTCTGGCAGCTTTCGTCCTCAACAAGTCTAGAGTCGAGAAGATTCCCAGGCCAACCGAATAGGCATCCAGTTGCTTAAAATTCCCTGTGGTTTTTACCTGATCAGGAGAAAACGGCGCTTTAAATCAAGGATTACCTGGCAAATCATGTCGGCCCACTCTGGCGGCACAATGCCATCCACCCTTTAGTTTCATTGAAGGGGGCTTTGTTGCGAGCGTCATCTCTCAATCTCGAGTATCACACCCCAAATGAGTCCCACGTCATTTCCGATGGGTGCATTAAGGAGGAGTATCAATAAGCAAAAGCGTTTTGCGAAAGAATTTATAGAAAGAATCCATCATGAAGGCACTAGTTTATTCGGGTCCTGGAAAGAAATCTTGGACCGAAGTACCAGATCCAACGATTCTCAAGCCAACAGATGCACTTGTCGAACTTGTCACCACAACAATTTGTGGCACTGATTTACACATTTTGAAAGGCGATGTTCCTAGTGTGCAGGAAGGCAGAATTCTTGGTCACGAAGGCGTTGGCAGAGTAAGCGCAATTGGCGCATCTGTTAAAAACTTTAAAGTAGGAGATCGCGTTTTAATTTCGTGTATTAAATCCTGTGGCTCTTGCGAAAACTGCACCAAAGGTCTGTACTCACACTGCTTAGGTGACGAAGGTGCTGCAGGCATGGGTTGGATTCTTGGCCACCTCATCGATGGCACTCAGGCTGAAATAGTCAGAATTCCATATGCTGATAACTCGCTCCATAAGCTAACTGATGCTGTTACCGATGAAGAAGCGGTCATGCTTTCAGATATCTTGCCAACTGGTTTCGAAATGGGCATTCAATACGGCCAAGTAAAGCCAGGTGACGTTGTCGCCGTGATTGGAGCAGGACCTGTTGGCCTTGCAGCGATCATGACAGCTAACTTATATGGAGCTGCACGGATTATTGCGATTGATCTTGATGCCAATCGCTTAGAGAAATCTAAAGAACTCGGTGCAACCGACACAGTCCTATCGGGACAGCCACAATGGAAAGAACAAGTGATGGCATTAACCGATGGAGCCGGCGTAGATGTAGCAATCGAAGCTGTCGGCATTCCTGACACTTTCACTATGGCAACAGAGATTGTTAGACCTGGCGGACACGTAGCAAACGTCGGCGTCCATGGAAAATCAGTTCCGCTTCATCTGGAGCAACTATGGATCCACAATGTCTTCATCAGTATGGGATTGGTCAATACCAACACCACGCCAATGCTTCTCAAGCTGGTTAAAAGTAAGAAACTACCTGCGGCAAAATTAGTCACTCATAGATTCACGTTCGATCAATTTATGGATGCATATGACACATTTGGACGCGCTGCTGAAACAAAGGCACTTAAAGTAATAATCAGTAAGAACTAAAACATCAAGCCGGTTGGGTTGGAATAAAACAGCCCAGCCGGCTCTTTAGTGCTTTAGTTTGGCGCTATTTCTTCTTATATCCCTTCGGGCAGACTGGCTTTACAGCGGTGACTTTTTTAGTTGTCTTTCCCTTTATGCAAGTGATTGTGGTTTTCTTACTTGCCAAAGCTTTCACTTTGGCAGTTTGCTTGGCCTTTAGCATTGCTTCTGCTATTTTTTGCTCTGCTTCTTGTTTTGCTTCCGCCAACTTTTGAGCTTCCCTTATTGCCTGTGCTTTTGCCTCTGCAACTATTTTTTCAGCCAGCGCTTTAGCTTCTGCTATTTTTTGCTCTGCTTCTTGTTTTGCTTCCGCCAACTTTTGAGCTTCCCTTATTGCCTGTGCTTTTGTCTCTGCTTCTGCAAGAATTTTCTCCACCGCCAACTTTGCTTCTTTCTCAATTTGTTCAACTGTGAGTCCAGCCTTACCAACGATGGCATTCGAATTAAGGCTCAGAAGTTGTAAACTTGTCGCGACAACTATACTTGCAGTTTGACCCTCTTCAAGATTAGTCACAGAGATCAAATTATCTGTTTGCTTAATGATTCCAGCAGAACTCTTTATCCAGTAATTACCTTTAGACTCATAATTAAGAATCCTAAATTCAAATCCATCTTTTGTAGTTATGAGATCACTAAATTGCGGAACTACTTTTATTAGTGTGATTTTTTCCCGGACAATCTGTCCTCCGATTATAGAACTGATTGTTAGGAAAGGACTAGTGCTATCGCCGAATTTATCAAATGAAAAAAAATCACCCGTAACGGACCTACCGCTGAATCCCTTAACACATTCAAGCATTTCCAATCTAGATCTAACTCCACTTGCAATGCAATGCAATAGAATATTCGTAGCATCAATTGTCTGCAGTGCAAATAGTTGTGAGGGTTTGCTACTTTTAGAAAAGTACTCTGACTCTAACTGGGGATCAATATCCCCAAGTGAATTGGGAGTTAGTTTGACAAATTGCATATCTTCAAAGTCGGCAAGAGCCAATTGAATACTAGAATCGTAACCCCAATTATCTGTTGCTATTAGCTTTCCAGTGAATCCTGCTGACCTCAATGAGGTCAAAAAGTCTAAATTTGCCTCGTAGGAGTCAACAATTACTATATTTGGATTGCTATTTAATATCATCGGGATCGCGTCATCTTTCTTGTGAAAGTAATCGTTAAAAATAAGTGATCCAACACGATTCATTGCTGGGGCAAGTTCACTAAGCCACGCTTCAGGCCTGTAAGACTCTGTGATAACAAAAATTTTTGGATTCAAAATTCCTTTGGTTGCCCAATTATTTATTATTTTTCCTTTTTGTTTTTCAACTGCAACTAATCGATGAAAAACAGGGGACCCAAAGGAGGGCGATAATGGATTTGTAATATCGTCTCTAGAAGCCGAAGGAGAAATCATCGTTAGGGAACTACCTTTATAGAAGGGAAGAGATGCGATGCTCGCTGCAGAATAAGCGGCTCCTACTAGACCAATGACATTTAAATCTGCCGCAGCGATTGGCGCGACATTCATAGCAATAGCAGGGTCACCTTGATCGTCAAAGGTTTTCAATTGAACCTTTATCTGCCCTTGGTAGAAGTCATTGAAATTATTCACGGCATATTTCGCAGCCTCTAACTCACCTTGGCCCAATGCGCTCTCACCTCCCGAAAGTGGTCCTTGGTAGGCGATCTGCACATTGACTTCTTTTTCTACTGCGCTTAAGGGCATTGGCTGAAGCACAATGAAGCTCGCTATTGCACAAACCAAAGAAATCGAGACCGCTCTTCTCACTTCTTCACCTTATAACCCTTGGGGCAGACCGGTTTCACAGCAGTGATTTTCTTAACTGTTTTTCCCTTAATGCAGGTGATTGTGGTTTTCTTGTATCTAGCTTCTAAAGCAATCACTTGATCTACTAATCCTGCGGTGCGATTATCAAGTTCTGAAATTGCAGGTCCAATACCAGATATCAGCGTTAGTTCAGTTGAAACCAATTTTAAGTCCTTCTGCAATTGCTCTGATTTATTTCGGTCGCTTGTACTCAAATTCTTGATTGCAAGTAATCTGACACGTAAATTACTCAAAGTAGATTGAATTCTCTTCTTAAAATTCGTGACCAGGACTTCGACCTCTTTGGCATCAGCGTCTTGTTTGGCTTTTAATTCCGCTGCAGCTTTATCTGCGGCTGCCTTGGCTTCAGAATCCTGCTTGGCTTTGAGGTCTGCCGCTGCTTTATCGGCTACGGCTTTAGCGTCGGCCTCTTGCTTGGCTTTGAGGTCTGCCGCTGCTTTATCTGCCGCTGCTTTGGCATCCACTTCTTGTTTGGCTTTGAGGTCTGCTGCGGCTTTTTCGACTCCATTTTTAAGGATCAGTGCTATCTCTAATTTTTCGTTTTCAATTTGGGTTTTGGATTTTTGTGGCATATTTTGAGTTGATGGTTCTTGGCTATTCCCCCCAAAACGCATTACAGCATCACCAACTTCTCCTGGTGGCGGCGTATCGGCAGCTGAATTTACACAAGGTTGAGGTGGCCGACTGAATTCTGGAGAAGATATTTCTACATCTGGATTGTTAGAGGTAGGCACATAAAACTTTGCCGAGGCCCTTCCTACGGCATTACAAGAAACCTCTTGGCCCCAATACTCAATAAAATTATTCCAGTTTGTTGCCTTTGCAGCTTTAGAATTTGTCTCGATATAACCAATCACTTCTTTAGTACCTTTTGCCAGATCTGAAATATTTGCCACCCACCACTGTGGGCCTAAAGCCTGGTCTACTCCAAAACTAATTTCATATTTGTTGCCGGCTTTGAGAGAAATAGGAATTCGACACGAATAACCAATGCCTTCACCCCCAAAAGGAGCGCACGTAGCACTTTCACCTGGAATTGCTCCTAAACCATTCCAAATTGAAAAAATCGCAATGTCAGAAATTCTTCCATCTGCAAGAATTCCGTTTGATTGAATACCACCATAACCCCCTTCTTTCGCATTGTCCCAATTCCATCCTGCTTCCCAGTACATATTAGGTGAAAGCTCTAGCGGCTGGATTACTTGAGACAGAGTAGATGTTTTATCTAACAACGCCCCCGACCAATTCAAGTATGACGCGCCCCACTTATGTTGATTCGCTGATGCTGCTTGGGCATAGATTAAAGTTGAAGTACAAACAAGAATAATTACGATTGCTGGCCATCTAATTCTCACAAGCGTCCCCGTCTTTATCGCCGTCAAGTGCCGTATTCAACGCATAGAGTTCCGGATCTGTCTCCTTTCGAATCGGAGTAATTCCAGCCGCTCGTGCCTCTGTGCAGTTCTTGTATTTAACGGGAGCAGGTTTAGTTTTAGAAGGTGTTGGAGATGTAGTGGCTGAAACCGCAGATGACGGAGTTGCCGTTGGTGAAGGTGTTGGAGTTGATGAACTTCCAATAGCGCCTACTGGATCTCCAATAGCAGTTGGCTTGCTAGGACTTGGTGTTGGCTTATTAACTACGACCTTAACGCCTTTACCCCAAACCAGTTTCTTTCCAGATTTTACGCACTTGTATTTATATCCCGCGTAAGTTTTTGTTGAGTTCAATTTAGTACAAGTTGTACCAGCTTTTATGGCGGCATTAGCTGGGAAAGTTAAGGGCAATAGGAGCCCAAGCAAAACTAGTAACGAGAGCAACCGTTTCATAGCATCACAATACTGCCAGACACTGACATCTGAATAGAATCGAGTAGAACCAATAACTTCTACTCACAGTATCGAGCGTCTGGGATTTAGTAGAAATATTTAGCTGCCTAGTACAGAACCCTGAGCGTAAGAATTTAGCAATGGGGGGTCTGTTTTGATCCGATAGCCCAATGGCAGAGGCAGTAGGAGCGAGAGCTATGCTCGAGTGCAGATGAGTTGGCTGGGAAGGCACTGAGCGACAACTCATCGCCTTGAAATCCTCGGGCAATGTGTATGAATTGTGTATGAATTAGAAAAGCAATGATTGCAAATGCTTGCAACTCGATGGATAATTCACGCAAGAAGATAAATAAATACGCACAGATGGTGCCCCGAGTGGGGGTCGAACCCACACTGGGAGGATTTTAAGTCCTCTGCCTCTGCCATTGGGCTATCGGGGCCACGTGTAACAACGCCTGAGTGTACTAGGCATGAAAGCTGGTTTTCTCCATCAAAAAACCATTGTTTACCTGTGGGTATGGGTCTAAGTTCGCAATGAGTATTGAATCTATTGATCTCATAAGTCAACCGAAGGGACCCAACAATGGCTAACGATTTAATCGAAGTTACACGTTTACTAAATCTCTACATCGATGGTGCTGGAAAAGGTAATGCGGATAAATTAAATGAAGCATTCCATTCAAGTGCACGTTGGTATGGCACCATGGCAGGAACTGATTATGACTTAGATAAAAAGAGTTTCGTTGACCTCATGGTTGGTTCGCCCGGAGATGCTGGGAATTTAGTCGCAAAGATTTCTGATATTCAAATTGATGGCACTGCTGCCTCTGCGGTTATTAAAGAGGAAGGTTTTTGGGGAACGCTTTCTTTTACTGATTACTTCCAGTTGTGTGTTCTTGAAGGACGCTGGCAAATCACTAGTAAGACTTTTGCTCACACGGGCGGGTCGCACGAGTAGTATTTAATTATTTCAAAACTAAATTACGATTGAACGCGCAATTCCATCCAAGATGTCAGATTCTGATGCAACGAACTCTGTTGCACCTGTTGCCTTCATGACCTCTAAAAGAACTAAGGAGCCAGCTGGGATAACATCAACTCGGCCTGGGTGCATATAACCAAGAGCTAATCGCTGTTCGCGGTTGGCAGTTAAAAACATCTCGGATGCTTCATGGACTTTTTCTGCTGAAATTCGCGATAAGTGAATTGCATATCGATCGTATTCAGACAAACCAAGTGCAGCTGCTGCAACTGTTGTAGCGGTACCGGCAACGGCGATGAGTGTCTTTGCGGTGGTGATGGGGACAATCGCGGCAGCTTTTGCAATTGCTTCTTGAATATCGGTACGGGCTAAATCTATTTGATGTGCGTGGGCTGGGTCGTTGGTGAAATGGCGTTCGGTCATGCGAACACAGCCAATATTCACGCTTTTTGCAGACTCAACTTTTGTGGTGCCAAAGACGAACTCGGTTGATCCGCCGCCGATATCTACAACTAGAAACGGACCATCGTTTTGATTGAGGTCTTGAATCGCACCGGTGAATGAAAGTGCGGCTTCTTCTTCGCCAGTGATTACTTCGGGTTCGATTCCTAAACGTTCTCTAACTCCATCAACGAATAGATGGCGGTTGGTTGCATCGCGAGTGGCGCTGGTGGCACAAAACCGAATTTTTTGAACGCCGCGTTTTGCGATTTCTAGTGCGAACTTATCGACTGCAGCAAGAGTGCGTGCAATTGCATCGGGGTGAAATTCTCCGGTCTGGTCGACGCCTTGGCCCAGGCGGACGATTTCCATTGTGCGTAAAACTTCGCGGAAATTATCACCTTCGATATCGGCGATTAGTAATCTGATTGAGTTTGTGCCGCAATCTATGGCCGCTACTCGCATGGCGCGCCCTGCCACCACTTAGGTAATTTTGCTAAGGCTTCATCGCCGAGTGGGTTTACATCGGGGCCTGCAGCTAAAGAGTGTGCGACTAGTGAGTGCAAACATTTAACGCGTGTGGGCATTCCGCCGGCAGATACATCTTCTACTTCTGGAACATCAATACCTAAAGCAGATCGTGCCGCAATGTAATCATCGTGGGCGGCGTGATAAGCACCGGCGAGTTCGGCATCGGTTGCTAGGCGTTCGTTCATATCCCCCATTAAGCCAGTTGTTTCAAGGGTTGAAATCACTGCAGTTAATCGTGGACAGGTTGCATAATAAAAAGTTGGAAACGGTGTGCCATCGCCTAAACGTGGTGGAGTTTCAACGACTGCGGGTTTACCGCATGGACAGCGATAAGCGATTGCGTGGACATCCCGCGGAGTGCGGCCGAGCTGGGTTTGAATGCAATCGAGATCGCTAGGACTTACATCCTTCACTTCTCACCGGATTCGCTAATCGATGCGATTAATCGGGTGTACCAGGGTTGGCCATCGACAAGTGCGGATGAAATCTTTGTGGTTGGTTCGTTTTCAGTATTTTGATCGGTTCCCGTAACAATGTATTGGCGCTCCCCTGGCAAAACAAAATGCAGACGTTCGCGTGCCTGTGATTTTATATATTCAGGATCTTGCCACAGCGATAACTCTTTGCGGGCATCATCAAGGGCTTTGTTATCGGAAACTAACTGTGCATTTAACGCACTAATTTGTGCGCGCTGAGTGAAGTAATGCTTAATGGGCGGCGCAAGTGTGAGAGCTAAGAAAAAGAGAATGAAGGAAAGTGCAAGTGCACGGCCCGATGAACGCCGACGTCTAAATGAAAGTTGTCGCCGGCGTGCCATCGGTAGTGCTACTTAAGCCTTAAAGCGAGGGAAAGCATCGCGACCGGCATAACGTGCGCCAGCGCCGAGCTCTTCTTCGATACGTAGTAGTTGGTTGTATTTAGCAACGCGCTCGGTACGTGCAGGTGCGCCAGTCTTAATCTGTCCGCAGTTAAGTGCTACGGATAAATCCGCGATTGTTGTATCTTCGGTTTCACCTGAACGGTGGCTCATCATCGTGCGATAACTTGCATGGTGCGCCATTTCAACTGCATCAATAGTTTCAGTCAGGGTTCCGATTTGGTTGACCTTAACAAGAAGTGCGTTTGCAGTGTTGCCCGCGATTCCACGTGCCAGGCGCTCAGGATTTGTTACGAATAAATCATCGCCGACGATTTGAATGCGTGAGCCAAGAACAGCAGTCATCTGTGTCCAGCCCGCCCAGTCTTCTTCGTTTAATGGGTCTTCGATTGAAACAATTGGGTAGGCATCAACTAATGATGTGTAATAAGCGATCATTTCATCGGATGTCTTGAGTGCGCCTTCAAACTTGTACTTTCCACCCTCGTGGAACTCAGTTGCCGCAACATCCATTGCCAGTGCGATATCAGTGCCTGGCTTAAAGCCTGCAGCAGTAATCGCTTCGAGAATAAGGTCTAGTGCTGCGCGGTTGCTCTCTAGGTTTGGTGCAAAGCCACCTTCGTCACCAACGCTGGTTGCTAAGCCGCGCTTTTTCAGAACTGCTTTAAGTGCGTGATAAATCTCGGCGCCCCAGCGCAATGATTCGCGGAAAGTTGGTGCACCGATTGGCGCAATCATGAACTCTTGAATATCAACGTTGGTATCAGCGTGTGCGCCACCGTTGAGAATATTCATCATCGGAACTGGCAACAGGTGCGCGTTTGGTCCACCTAAATAACGAAAGAGTGAAAGATCTGCTGATTCAGCAGATGCTTTTGCCGCAGCAAGTGATGCACCGAGAATCGCATTTGCACCCATGCGTGATTTGTTCTTTGTACCATCTAATTCGATCATTGCAGCATCGATTAAACGTTGATCCTGTGCATCAAAGCCTATGAGCTCTGGCGCGATTTCATTATTTAAAAACGCAATTGCTTTTTCAACACCTTTACCTAAATAACGTGCGCCACCATCACGCAATTCAGCTGCTTCAAAAGCTCCAGTTGATGCACCACTTGGAACTGCGGCGCGGGCTTGCGTGCCATCTTCTAATTCGATTTCAACTTCAACCGTTGGATTTCCACGGGAGTCAAGAATTTCACGGGCTCCGAGAGCTTCGATAATTGCCATAGCGTTTCTCCTTCGTTACTTAACTTATTACGAACGGGGACTTCAACGCTGAAATCGCACAATTCTGTTTTCTCTATATTCAGTTCTTATTCGGTTTTATTCGGTTTTATTGGTTTCTAATGGGGTAATCCTACCGTGCCTCAGTGACCGCAATCTGTTGGCTTAGTTCTAATGCCTGCTTACGCAGCGCAGATTCAGCGTCAACGCCGTTGGCATGGGCCCACGCGATGACTGCGAGAAAAGCTTGCCCAACCGCGGTTTCATCGGCAGTTGCGTTGAGATCTACCGAACTTGGGACCTCTACATCTACGCCATATTTTGAGGCGCGATATAAAAGCTTTTCAATGAGTGGAAGCGCGGGCTGTGCCATCGCAACTCCGTCGAGGGCTGATGTACGGCCTTTTTCCGCCTTTTTTAAGTCTTCCCAGTTTTGTAAAACATCCGCTGTACCGCTTACTTCTACGCCGGCAAATACATGCGGGTGGCGTCGGATTAACTTATCGGAAATGGCTTGTGCAACATCCTCGACTGAAAATGGATCGGTGGGGTGTTCTTCGGCAATTCGTGCGTGAAAATACACTTGTAGCAAAACATCGCCCAGCTCTTCGCGCATATCGATTCGATTGCCACTATGTACGGCATCAACAAATTCGTATGACTCTTCTAATAAATATTTTAGAAGCGATTCATGCGTTTGTTCGGCATCCCACGGACAGCCACCAGGCGAGCGCAATTGGTCCATAACTTGCGCAAGACGCGCAAGCTGTGAACCTTCCATCGACTTAAATTACTTTGTTGCTGGAGTAACTGCAGGACTTGCAGAATCACTAGCAACTATGTCGGCAGCAGCGCTATCCCATTTGCCGTAACGAGGATTAACGGTAACACCGAGTTCTTTTGCCTTTGCAACGATTAGTTTTTGAATTTGTGTTCCAAGATCAGCCTCGAGAACACCGCTTGCAATTAGCGTTTGACTAATCTTGTCTGAGTAAGACATGGCTTCGATGTAAACATCTAAATCTTCAATTGCAATTCCTGCACCTACAAGTGCATTTGGCAAACTCGCGACTCCACCAACTTGCTCGGTGATGCTTGCGCGTCGTGTATCGATTTCAGCTTTTGTTACAGTGAGTTTTAATTCTTCACCAGTTGCCTTGAGCAACTTAGTTAATAAATGAAAGCGAAGCTGTGAACGATTGAGCCCTTCACCAGTTTCTAACTGCATCTGTGAAGTATCAACACCTACGCGCGCAGCAATAATTGAATCAATGCTTGCCTGAACCGTTGCCTGAGTAATCTTTGTATCACCGATCGTCGCAGCTGCGCCTACTTGAGAGCAACCTGCTAATAGAAGCGCTGTTGCTACGGTCATTACGGCAAGAATCTTCTTCACTATGAACTCGCTTTCGGTGTTTCACTCAGTTGGTTGACGGCCTCTACGACCCAGGCCAGAAGAGAAGTATCCACCATGACAGGCGCGTTATCGGACGGATTCCATGTGTTGGCCGTCTTGAGCGCCACCAATACCGTCCTTGTCGCTGATTTATAGAGTGAACCTGGATATAAACGTGCCAGGCGCAGCTGCTTGGACTCGGGCAACGTTAATGGCGCTAATCGTAGGAACTTGCCTTGAACAACTACTTCGGTCAATTTGGCTGCTTTGGCGCGGGCACGCAGAGATGCAACGCCTAAGAGGGCAACGGCTTCTTCTGGTAATTCTCCAAAACGATCAAGTAGTTCGGCTCTGATTGATTCAACATCAGTGCTGTCTTTAACGTCAGCTAAGCGGCGATACAAATCAAGGCGCAGCCGTTCTCCGGGTACATATTCAACAGATAAATGCGCATTGATTGGAATCTCTACCTTGCACTCACTGATTTTTTCCTCAGTTTCAAGAATTCCAGTTTTGTAATCATTAACCGCTTCACCCACCATGCGCATATACAAATCAAATCCCACATCGGCAATATGTCCCGATTGCTCGCCGCCCAAGAGATTTCCTGCGCCACGAATTTCGAGATCTTTAAGGGCAACACGCATTCCCGAACCTAAATCGGTATTTGCCGCGATAGTTGTTAAACGCTCATGTGCGAGTTCAGATAGCGGTTGATCTGGTGGATAGAGAAAATATGCATAGGCACGTTCGCGTCCACGGCCAACTCTTCCGCGCAGTTGATGCAGTTGCGATAAACCAAAGCGATCTGCGCGCTCAACAATTAAAGTATTTGCATTTTGAATATCTAAACCGCTTTCAACAATTGTTGTGCTGACAAGGACATCAAAGTCACGGTTCCAAAAACCAAGAATGACATCTTCAAGTGCACCTTCGCTCATCTGGCCATGCGCAATTCGAATTCGAGCTTCGGGTACTAATTCTTGAAGACGTGATGCAGCTTGATCGATACTTTCTACACGGTTATGCAGATAAAAAATCTGACCATCTCGTAAAAGTTCGCGGTGTATTGCGGCAGTAATCTGTCCCTCCTCTGCCGGCCCCACGTATGTCAAGATTGGGTGACGCTCTTCAGGTGGTGTTGTAATCGTGGACATTTCGCGGATGCCCGTGACGGCCATTTCAAGAGTTCGCGGGATAGGTGTCGCTGACATCGCTAAGACATCCACGGTCGTTCGCATTTTTTTAAGTGCCTCTTTTTGCTCGACACCAAAACGCTGCTCTTCATCGACAATAACTAAGCCTAAATCCTTAAAAACAACGTCATTGGACAGGATTCGATGCGTACCAATCACGACATCCACCGTTCCTTTGAGCAGGCCTTCCATGACTTCTTTACTCTCTTTGGCCGTATTAAAACGCGATAACCCAGCGACTTTTAATGGAAACCCCGCATAGCGCTCGGCAAATGTTTTTGTGTGTTGTTGGACCAGAAGCGTTGTTGGCACCAGAACAGCAACTTGCTTACCATCTTGAACTGCTTTAAAAGCTGCGCGAATTGCAATTTCAGTTTTTCCGTAACCAACATCGCCACAAATGATTCGATCCATTGGGTAAGGGCGTTCCATGTCAGCCTTAACGTCATTAATCGTTGCAAGTTGATCGGGTGTTTCAATATAAGAAAAAGAGTCTTCTAATTCGCGTTGCCACGGAGTATCTGGTGAGAAAGCAAAACCAGGTGAACTAGTACGTGCGGCATATAAGCGGATTAGCTCTCCGGCGATCTGTCGAACAGCTTTGCGGGCACGACCCTTTGCTTTTTGCCATTCACCACTACCAATACGGTGGACAGTTGGCGCTTCGCCACCTACATATTTACTTACTTGTTCAAGCGCATCGGTCGGAACAAAAATTCGATCTCCGGGTTGACCTCGTTTTGCAGATGCGTATTCGATGACTAAATATTCTCGTGTTACTTCAGCGACAGTGCGCTGAACTAATTCGATATAGCGTCCGATTCCATGTTGTTCGTGCACAACAAAATCCCCAGCACGTAACTCCAGTGGATCGATGGCTGCTTTACGCTTTGATGGCAAACGTTCGCCATCTTTAACGCTACCTTTACTGCCGGTTAAATCTCGTTCGGTCATGAAAAAGATTTGCTCGCTCTGACTTTCAAAACCATGGGCAATAACCGAAGTCGTTAAATGGACACTTGATTTTGTCGGTGTAGCAATAAGTTTTTCAACGATATGGACGGGTAAGTCAGCATTTCGAAAAATTCCGGCATAGCGCTCTAACATTCCATGACCATGTGTTGCAAAGACAACAGTGAAATGCGCCTCAACGGCCTCACGTAATGCTGCAATCGTGCGATCGATATCTCCTCGCATCGGGTCAATTGCGTGGTAATCCAAAAACTCAGTTTCATCGGCTAAATCACTACCGAATGGCGCTAATGTCGCACTCGTTAAATTATGAGAACTAATTTCATCCAATAGTTCGGCCCACGTCATATAAGTCCCAGAGCCATCATGTAACGGTGTAACCGCACCATGTGCTGCATTTGACCAAGATGCGTTGAGAAACTCTTCATTTGTGGCAAGTAAATCTGCAGCTCGTGACTTAATTCTTTCGTGATCAATAAAAATGATTTGGGTATTAGCTGGCATTCGTGCAATCAATGTTTCAGTTTCATTCACTAAAAGAGGGATTAATGACTCCATGCCTTCAAATGAAATTCCTTCACTTATCTTTTCTAGTAATTCACGCGCACCTGGCAAAGTTTCTATAAGATCGTTGGCAATTGCTCGAATTGTTGGAGTAATGAGAAACTCACGACAAGGAAAAATACTGATGCTTCCAATGACTGGGGCAAAGGTACGTTGATCAGCAACTTCAAAGTAACTAATATCTTCAATTTCATCGCCAAAAAAATCGATGCGAATCGGATGTGTACTTAAGGGTAAAAAGACATCAATGATTCCGCCGCGAACTGCAAACTCACCTCGTCGCTCAACTAAATCTGTCCGGGAATATGCAAGGCTTGATAGATGTCGTACCAATAGATCAAGTGATTGCTCTTGACCTATTTCTAACGTCATCAGATTTAATTTGCCAAGATCACCAATGATGCGGTGTATTGCTCCACGCACTGGGGTAACAACAACGGGGTGAATGTTTTGCGGTGCCTGCAATGAATATAACGTTTCAATTCGTCGTGCCACCGTGTCACTGCGCGGACTCAATCGCTCATGCGGCAGCGTTTCCCACGCTGGAAACTCCATCACATTGCCATGAAGTTCGCGGAGCTCATTGACAAGATCTTCGGCGCTTCGACTCGAACTTGTGATTATTAACAGTGGATTTTCAGCAGCACGGGCGGCGACAAGAAATGGATACATTGCTGAAGGTGCCACGATGTGAGATTTGTCAGTGACAATTGGCAGAGAGTTAATCAATCCTCGCATCGCACACCCCCAAACGTCTATAGGCCCCAACTCCCAATGGGAGGGGGCTCGCAAGGTTTAAGTCTAATTTATTTTGAGCAGGGGCTCATACCTGAGAGGATTCACCAATGAGCGCAAAACCCAACGCAATAGCAGCAGATGATGCTGACCTGCGCGCTGATGTGCGCCGATTGGGTGATTTACTTGGGCAAACTTTGGTCCGCCAGGAAGGTCCCGAACTTCTTGAACTCGTTGAAAAAGTGCGCAAAGCAGTACGCGAAGGCGATGGTGTTGAAGTTTTAGCCGCGCTTTCACTTGAAGATTCAGTGCAGTTAGTTCGTGCGTTTAGTACATATTTTCACTTAGCAAACGTTGCCGAACAAGTGCACCGTTCGCGAGTAATTGCTGATTCACGTGCGGAAAGTGGATCTTGGATTTCACGTGCAGTCGACAAAATTGAAGCTGCGCTCGTTTCGCAGACACCAGGCCATGAACTAAACCGCGAAGAGATTTCACAATGGATTAATGACATGTCGGTACGGCCAGTGTTCACTGCGCATCCAACTGAAGCTGCACGCAGATCTGTTCTAAACAAAATGGGACGCATTGCTGAACTTCTTGACAACCCGCGTGATCCTTCACAAGGCGAACGCCTAGCTGAAACAATCGATTTGTTGTGGCAGACAGATGAGTTACGTCTTGATCGCCCTGAGCCACTTGATGAAGCCATGAACGCTTTGTACTACCTCGATGATTTATTTAGGCAGACTGTTCCTGAAGTTTTAAATGAATTTGCTCATGAAATTAAGAGAATCGGAATTGATCTTCCAGTCGCAGCACGTCCACTCTCTTTCGGAAGTTGGATTGGTGGAGACCGTGATGGAAATCCCAATGTCACTGCACAAATTACTACTGACGCGATGGTTTTACAGGTTGGCCATGCAATTCGCGTAACGATTGCGGCTATGGATGCACTTCGGCAATTACTGTCGGTTTCAACGCGAATTGTTGGGGCTACACCAGAGCTAACTGCATCAGTGAAAAAAGATTTGACCCACATCCCTGAGTTTGAAGCCCGCTTTTTGCGCTTGAACGCTGAAGAGCCATATCGTCTGAAAGCCACAGCAATAGTCCATCGCCTTGCCCTCACCCGTGATCGTCATGCGAAAGATGCACCGCATGTGCCGCACCGTGATTACAAGGACACATCAGAGCTGCTGGCTGATTTATCATTGATGCGCGATTCACTTTTTGAACACAAGGGTGAACTTATTGCTACAGGCCTATTAGAGCGCACGATTCGTACCGTTGCTGCATTCGGTCTTACCCATGCAACGATGGATGTGAGAGAGCATTCTGATGCCCATCACTACCTTTTAAACCAACTTATTAGTGTTGATGGATATTTAGATAAATCTCATACTGAGAAGTTTGAAATTTTGACCGAACTTTTGCGAAATGGCAAAACTTTAGACTGTACGTTGCTGGATGCCGCTGGGAAAAAGACTTTGGATACCTTCATCGCAATTAATGATCTGATTGATCGTTTTGGTCCTGAAGCAATTGAAACTTATATAGTTTCAATGACAAAAGGTGCCGATGATTTAATTGCTGCAGTAGTTATTGCTGGTCAAGCTGGTTTAGTAAAAATCGCTGACAATAAATCAAAAATTGGTTTCGCTCCATTACTTGAAACAGTTGCCGAGTTAAGAGCCGCTGGAGAAATTCTTGAAAAGCTATTAAGTAATTCAACATATCGCCAGGTAGTAGCACTTCGCGGTGATGTTCAAGAAGTGATGCTGGGATATTCAGATTCAAACAAAGACGCTGGAATTGCAACCAGCCAATGGGAAATTCATCGAGCACAACGATCACTTCGTGATGTTGCCATGAAATACGGAGTGAAATTGCGCTTGTTCCATGGTCGTGGAGGCTCAGTCGGTCGCGGTGGCGGACCAACATATGAAGCCCTCATTGCACTGCCATGGGGATCTGTTGATGGTCACATAAAGATGACTGAGCAGGGCGAAGTTATTAGCGACAAGTACGCACTTGCCTCACTTGCCCGTGAACATGTGGAATTAACGCTGGCTGCATCCCTTGAAGCAACAGTTTTGAATCGAGGACCACGGCAATCAGTGGAGGCGCTAACTACATGGGGCGACTGCATGCAGTTAGTTAGCGATAATTCTTTTGCGACTTATCGCCAGCTTATTGATCATGCGGATTTGCCAGCTTATTTTTATGCATCAACTCCCGTTGAACAGCTTGGTAATCTCTTTCTTGGCTCCCGACCTTCACGCCGACCAGATGCTCACGGTGGACTCGATTCACTACGCGCGATTCCGTGGGTATTTGGTTGGACCCAGTCCAGACAGATTGTTCCAGGTTGGTACGGAGTTGGTTCAGGATTAAAAGCTGCCCGCGAAGCTGGAAAATCTGAAATCCTTTCGACGATGCTTAAAGAGTGGCATTTTTTCAATACCTTTATTAGTAACGTTGAAATGACTTTAGCTAAAACTGATCTAGCTTTGGCTCGACGATATGTAGAAGCTTTGGTGCCGAAAGAGTTACATCATTTCTTAGAAACAATTCAAACTGAGTTTGATTTAACTGTCGCTGAGATCTTGTTATTAACTAAGAAAGATTCTCTGCTCGGCGATCAAGCAATATTGGCACGCACATTGCAAGTTCGCGATGCTTATTTGTCACCGATTCACTTGTTGCAAATCAATCTGCTTAAGCGTGTGCGCGAAACAGTAGGCACTGCCGATCCAATTTTGCAACGTGCATTGCTGCTAACAATTAACGGCGTTGCCGCAGGCTTAAGAAATACTGGCTGATTCTTACCCTTTAAATGCGGCTCGATCTAACCTAGCTGTGACAATCATGTGCGGAACTGTTAGTGCCCAAACTGTTACTAGTGTGAGCCATAGGAATGAAGTACTCAGCTCTGTTTGGGAAAAGCCAGCTAAAAGTGCAATAAAGATAATGGTTCCCAATAAGGCAGGTAGACCTGGAAGTACTGCTGCTTTAAATGCACCAAGTTCACTCCCGCGCTCATAAGCTTGTAATGAATTCGGCAAAAGTGATGTCAGCCGGGCGGTATGACGCATGGCATGCCAGCAACCAAAGTAAACCGAAAAAGCAACAAGTGGTGGTGCAAAAATTGCTAGAGCTGCAAGTAGCGCGATATCTAGAACATCTCTAAATCGTTTGCGAAATAACAGCGTCATGAGTGAGAGTGTTGAAATTCCTGCCACTGCTATTTGAATGTATGCCGTGAAGCCGTAGTGCCAATTAATGAGATTAGCGTTGATTTTTCCAAGTGCATCCGAACTTCGACTATTCACAAGTGGAATAATGACTGGCAATAATCCGCCAGCGCTGGCATAAGCCCACACTGGGATTGAAGCGCCTTGACGATTTCCCAATCTATCGAGCTCGGAAATAAATGCGCTATCTCCAACACCAAAATGTAAGGAACTCATGAGCACTACTGCAATAAATCCAAAGACATTCCATTGCAATAGTGTCCAAATAGCAAGTAAGGCTGCACATACATATAGCGTGATGAAAAACGCCATTCGTAATGGCGCGGAGTTTTTTAAAGTGACTAAATGATCAAGTGCTCCGTGAGGAATTCCCATAGCTAATGCCAGGGCCGCCATGGCAATCTGCCAATTGAGGGATTCTGCGCCGAGCGAAGTTGAGAAAATAACCGAAAGTGCAATCGCCAGTGCTACAGCGCTGCTAGAAATAAGACGAACTCGTCTAAATAGCGCTAAGTGGGATTGATTCATGAAGTGCACATTAGCAATATGTGGGCAATAGTATGCAAAAATGCGAGCATGAAACAGTGGTCCTACATGGCAATGCTGATTTTTACGCTTTGTGGGTCCGGTTGGCTTGAAATATTTTTAAAGACTGGGGTACTACGTAGGTTCAAACGCGCAGCACTGAGTATTGCGCCAATTAGTATCTTATTTCTAATCTGGGATGGTTATGCAGTCGCACGAGGCCACTGGTTCTTTGATCGCTCCCAAATATTGGGAATCTACGGACCATTTAGTATTCCACTTGAAGAGTATCTTTTCTTTTTTGTAGTTCCTCTGGCAGCAATTTTAACCTTGGAAGGAATTACAACTGTTAAACCTCATTGGCGCAAGGGTGAGTTCGGCGAATGATTTATTCAGATATTGCAATTGCAGCTTTTGCTGTATCGGTAATGGCTGATCTTTTTCTATTTAAGAACTCGATGCTCACGCGTGCTGCTTTTTGGTGCAGCTACGCAATTATCTTGCCATTTCAGCTTTTAACTAATTGGTGGCTTACGTCCCGCAACATAGTGATGTATTCACCGGATGCAATCATCGGAATTCGTATCTGTTCAGCACCTATGGAAGATCTTTTATTTGGGTTCGCTCTCGTACTGAGCGTTATGGGAATGTGGGAGTTCTGGGGTCGTCAGGGAGTTCAAAGAAATTAAGAGTTATAACGAGTTTGTGTTAGTTCTAGACCATCGTTAATCAAAGACTCAACAACATCTGCACTACGAGAAATAAACTCGCCTAAATCTTTCTGTTCGATCTTTGAAAAAGCTTTGAGTACAAAGTCTGCAGGATCTTGCTGTCCCATAGGCCGTCCAATTCCTAATCGCACTCGGTAATACTCTGCAGTGCCAAAAGCAGACGTCATTGACTTAAGGCCATTATGTCCATTATCTCCACCAGCAAATTTTGTGCGGATGGCTGCAAATTCAATATCGAGTTCGTCATGCAAGGCAATAATATTATTAGTTTCAACTGAATAAAACTTAGCGAGGGCTTTTATTGGTCCACCAGTTTCATTCATGTAACCCTTGGACTTTGCAAGAATAATTGACTGCATATTTTCACCAACACCTAATTTGTAGGCGGCAATATCACTCCGAGATTTATGCACAGATAATTTGATGGTATTGCGGCGCACGAGTTCGTCGATGACCATTTGGCCTACGTTGTGACGGGTGGCAGCGTATTGATCGCCCGGATTACCGAGCCCCACTACCAACCACGTCATAACGGTAATGGTAAGGGTTAAGCGTCCTTCTTCTCTGCATCGGCCGCAGGTGCTGCTGCATCTACTGCAACTGCTACTGGTGCTACTTCTTCAACTGCAGTTGAGCGCTCAGATAGGTGCACAACAATCATCTTTGGATCTGATTCAAGTTCAACGCCAGCTGGAAGTACTACGTCGCCAGCGTACAGAGAGGTGCCAGCTGCAAGACCCGTGATATTGAGTTCAATAAAGCTAGGGATAGCAGTTGCCTCAACACGAACATCAATTGTGTTATTTACATGCTCAAGAATTCCATCGCGATCGTGTTCACCAACTGCGTGGACTGGAACGGCGACAACAACTTTTTCTCCGCGACGAACAAGAACCAAGTCAATATGCTCGAGAATCTGCTTAAGCGGATGGCGAACAATCGCCTTTGGAAGTGTGAGCTCAGTTTTTCCATCGATAACGATATCTAGCAAAACGTTTGACTGCTTAAGAGCGACCCCGAGTTCGCGTGCTGGCAGTGTGATGTGCTGTGGCTTTTCACCATGACCGTAGATAACAGCAGGAACTAATCCATCGCGACGTGCACGACGTGAAGCGCCTTTACCAAATTCGGTACGAAGTACGCCGTTGATTGTAATCTCTGCCATTTTTCTTTCCCCTT
>WLMW01000028.1 GCA_009700025.1 Actinomycetota bacterium | reverse complement strand
GATCTGCATACTTGTTGAGGTTCTTTGAATCTGTAATGTCTGGATACTTTGCAGCCATCCATGGTGCGACATACATTCCAATGAGACCAACGTTGCCGTTTTCGCCAGCATCAACAACAGCTCCGCGATCTAGCCATTCTTGCCAACGGCCACCGCCCCAATCTTCGATAATGACGTCGATTGTTCCGGCTTCCATTGCATCATAAGTAGTTGGACCCTCATCCAGAGTCGTCTGAGTGATTGTGCAACCTAATTCTTTCTTAGCAACTTCAGCAACTACTTGTGCTGATGCTGTGTATCCACCCCACGCGTGCATGGCAATTGCCCATGACCCGCAATCTCCTGATGCGCCTCCTGCAGAATCATTAACGCTCTTGCTGCATCCTGACAAAATCAGTGCTGCTGCAACTACAACGGTAATGACTGCTGAACGACGGCTAAATAATGACTTCATCAACCCTCCTAAAGAGTGTAAGTTTTGCCTTAGCCTAGAGCGCAAATTGGCGTAATACCAGTACTAAAATCAGATATTTACAGGGATTTATCCCGAACGACGCGCACCGGCCTGCATTATTCGGTCGAAAATTACACCGAGCAATAAAATCGCGGCTCCAGCAATCAGGCCTTTGCCCTGCAGCTCTGGTTTTGAGTTTCCTACAATTACCAGATACCCCAAACCACCGGCACCCACAAAGCCACCAATAACCACTACAGCTAAAACATAGATCAGACCTTGGTTTGTTGCTAGCAAAATAGTTTTCTTAGCGGCAGGTAACTGTACTTTTGTGATGATTTGCCTAGTTGTTGATCCAGCTGCTGTGGCCGCTTCAATCAGTGAGTGCGGCACTGCGCGTATTCCTTCGCAGACAATTTTGACAACGACTGGAATTGCATAGACGATTCCAGTTGCGATTGCTGTAAAGCGTGTGGGACCAAACAATCCAAGCATTGGGACCAGGTATACGAAGGCAGGCAAGGTCTGACCAGCATCAAGAAATGGCCGCAAGGTTTTCTCTGCTCTATCACTGCGTCCCGTCCAAATACCTAAAGCAATACCGATTATCATCGTTAAGAAACAACCGACGATTGTCTGAGTCAAAGTCAACATTGCTTCATACCAAAGTCCAGATACAACAATTGCCATCGCTAAGACAAAAGCAAGAAGCGCAGTTCGAACACCACCGATAATGAGAGCAAGTGCCACGATCATGGAAACGGTTACATACCAAGGAGATGCAGATAATTGTGATTCCAGAGGATTCAAAATTGAATATGAAATAAAATCCTTAAATCCAACGGTGAAAATATAAAGATTATCTAAAATCCAAGTGGTTGCATCGTTGGCGATTCGCTCAACCTGGGGTGAAATATCTATCTCCTTAGGCCATACTGCCGCCCATAAAATGGTGCGTGAAATAAACACTCCCACAACTGCAAAAATACCTGTACCTATAAGCGTTAATCGCTTCTGCTTAATCTCTTTTTCTGTGGGAGGAATAAACGATGTCTGCCTCTGTGCGGCAGCACTAGTGCTACGGTCTAGAAGAATGGCAAGGAAAACAACGGCGAAGCCAGCAACGAAGCCCTGGCCCACGTTTCTAATAATGAGTGCTTCGATCACTGGTTTGCCTAAGCCTGGTGCACCAATCAAAGCTGCAACAACTACAAAGGAGACAGCGGCCATAACTGTCTGATTAATACCCAACACAATCATCTGCTTCGCCATAGGAATCTGAACTTTTACCAAAGTTTGCTTGCGTGTTGAGCCCATTGATTCTGAGGCCTCGATAGGAGATTTCTCAATGTTCCTAATTGCATGCGAAGTGATGCGAATACAAATTGGAATCGAATAGATCATTGTTGCAATCGTTGCAGAGGCTGCACCGATCATAAAGATTAGAGCAATCGGTGCCATGTAAACCAGTGTTGGCAGAATCTGTGCTAGATCTAAAAATGGTGTCAAAATTTTCAGCACCCGGTCAGATAGTCCCGCCCAAATTCCAAGCGGTATCCCAATTGCTAGCGAGAGCAATACTGCGGCAAGCGTCATGGCAATTGAATCCATTGTGAACTGCCACATCCCAAGTGCACCGCAAGCAAGTAGAAGCGAAACAGAGAGCAGAGCTGTTTTCCACTGACTTGTTGCAAAAACTGCAAAACCAATTAAAGCTACAACGCCGAGCCACCCAATTACTGGAATAACCGAATTTGGTGCAGGTACTGCAATGAGATTTCTGATTACTTGTACAAACCCATCTATGGCTCCACGAATTGGATTAAAAAGATATATAAAAGCCGGGCTTTCGGTTCGATTTCCACGAAGTTCTAGCGCTCGTGCACCTACAAAGGATGTGAATGGAGTATTTTCATAGGTATCAATCTGAAGAGTATTTTTGCCTCGCAAAAGCTGCCCAAGAAAGATCCAGATTACAACTGAACCCAGCAGTAAATAGGGCTTTTTTACTTGCATCAAGCAACACCTGAAATGATGCGTAAAACATCATCACTTGATACAACTCCCAAAGCTTTGCCATTATCACTGACTCGAATTGGGCGTGAGTCAGCAATGATCAAACTGCAAGCATCTCGGATGATCATGTCTGCACTGAGCTCAGGACCATCTGTTGCTTCGCCATCTCTGGGTGCACGGGCGATGTATCGGAGCGTTAAAACATGCGACTTAGCGATATCCCGAACAAAGTTTGCGACATATTCATCGGCAGGGTGTGCAACTAAATCCTCTGGCGTACCGATTTGAACAATTGCGCCATCGCGCATAATTGCAATTCGGTCTCCAATTTTCACTGCTTCAGACAAGTCGTGCGTTATAAAAACCATAGTCTTGCCGAGTTCATGGTGCAGGCGAATAACCTCCTGCTGCATGTCACGGCGAATCAGCGGGTCAAGTGCACTGAAAGGCTCGTCTAGAAACAATACTTCAGGGTCTACCGCAAGTGCTCGTGCCAGACCTACGCGCTGTTGCATGCCACCCGAGAGTTGTTCTGGAAAAGCATTGGCATAACCTTGCAGACCAACTAATTCAATCACTTCATTGGCGCGGGAGTGACGTTCAGCTTTTTTCACACCATTAATTTCTAGAGAGTATGCAATGTTGTCGATTACTTTACGGTGAGGCAAGAGACCAAAGTGTTGAAAAACCATGGAGAATCGAGTTTTACGAAGCTCACGCAAGCGTGCGTTATCGACTTGCAAAATATCTTCACCCTCAAATGTCAGCGAACCTGAAGTTGGTTCGATTAGGCGCGTCATGCAACGAACAAGTGTGGATTTTCCTGAGCCAGATAGACCCATCACAACAAATACTTCGCCAGGTGCAACATCAAATGAAACATCGCGCACTGCAATGGTGTTTCCAGTCTGAGCACGAAGCTCTGAACGCGATAAATCGACCAACGGTGTACCAATTACCTTGTCAGAGTTATTTCCAAAAACCTTCCAGAGGTTTTTTACCGAGATCATTGGCGCTTCACCGCTCACTCAAAATCTCCTTTACTCGTGGGCTCGAAACCACCCTGATCGACTAGGAGCATTGTTGGTCCAAATGTGTTTGATTTCAAGGTACTCACCCAAGCCATGCTCGCCTAATTCGCGACCAATGCCTGATTGCTTATAGCCACCCCACTCTGCCGCTGGGCGATAAGGACCAAAGTCATTGACCCAGATAGTGCCATGACGAAGCGCGCTAGCAACACGGGCCGCTTTTTCTGCATCCTTACTCCAGACGCCCCCAGATAGACCAAATGGCGTGTCATTTCCAATTGCAATCGCCTGCGCCTCAGTGTCAAATACTTCTACTGTCATAACCGGACCGAACGACTCTTCTTGAACGCAGAACATCTTGCTAGTGCAGTTATCCAAAACGGTTGGTAAGTAATACCAACCTTGTGCATGCTCAGGCAAGTCACTCCTTTTCCCACCAACCAAGAGTTGTGCGCCTTCAGCAACTCCTTTTTCTACATACTGTGAAACATTCGAAAGATGCGCTTGACTGATGAGTGGTCCTGTTTCAGCCAGTCGATCATCTGGGCCGCCTAAAGTAATGAGTCCGGCTCTGCGAACAATTTCATTGACAACTTGATCATGAATTGAGCGCTCAACGATTAAGCGAGTTCCGGCCGAACACACTTGACCGGAATGTAGAAAAGCTGCTGTCACCGCGTTATCTATCGCTGCCTCAATATCAGCATCTGCAAAAATAATATGCGGATTCTTTCCACCAAGTTCTAAAGCTAACTTCTTAATCGTTGTCGCCGCCGCCCGCATTATTGTCTGACCAGTTGTCAATCCCCCAGTAAATGAGACTAAATCGATTCGTGGATCATTGATGAGTGGGGTTCCGACTACGGAGCCTGGACCTAGAATTAAATTTGCGACACCTTTAGGAGTTCCAGCCTCTTCAATTATTTTCATTAAAGCTATCGCGCTCTGCGGGGTCAACTCACTCGGTTTAACGATAAATGAACAACCTGCAACAAGTGCGGGGGCTACTTTCCATGCAATTTGCAAGAGCGGATAGTTCCACGGACCAATTAATGAGGCAACACCTAAAGGCTCATGCACAATTCGACTCGATACGTGGTCCAGCCCAACATCTACAACTCGGCCGTGCTCTTTTAAGCCTAAAGCCGCAAAATGGCGAAAAGTTGAGACAACATCAGCAACATCATATTGAGCCTCAATAAATCGCTTTCCCGTGTCATCACTTTCTTTGCGGGCAATTAGATCTGCATCGCGCTCTAGTAAGTCAGCAATCTTTGCGACTAATGCACTTCGCTCATTAAATGACCACGAAGAAAAAATACCGGAATCAAATGATTCACGAGCGGCAGTAATGGCATCTTGAACGTCGCTTTGCGTAGCTTGTGAAACAGTAGCGACGATTCTTTGATCATGTGGGCTATGAACATCGTGGGCACTGCCATCGGATGCTTGTCGCCAAGCACCATCGATGTAGAGCGTTGCGACCATAATGGAATTAATCTAGCTGGCTCTTGCGCATGGCCACAAACTCATCGAGTTCTTGGCGCATACGTGGATCCATTTCTGGCGCAACATACTCCTCTAACTTCTTCTTATAAATCTCAGTTGCGCGATCCTTCGTGTCCTTTGCCCCGAGGCGAGTCCAACGTTCGAAGTTATCGCTATTTGTTAAGAATGGTCGATAGAAACAGTCACGAAAGCGCTCCATTGTGTGAGCTGCACCTAAGAAGTGACCGCCATGTCCAACTTCAAGATGGGCATCAAATGCTAGCGACTCAACATTGAACTCAAGCGGGGTGAATTCAGTCATCAGTGATTGAAGAATTTCAATGTCAAGAACAAATTTTTCGTAACATGAAACTAGTCCGCCCTCTAGCCAACCTGCGGTATGCATCACCCAGTTAGTGCCAGATAAAAATGTTGGCATCATCGTCATCATTGATTGATAAGCCGATTGGGCATCAACAGTCTGTGATGAGTTCAAGCCACCGCCGCCACGAAATGGCAAATTAAAACTGCGGGCAATTTGACCAGTACAGAGCAATCCGATTCCAGATTCTGGTGTACCAAACTGTGGCGATCCCGACTGCATATCGATATTAGAGAGAAAAGAACCAAAAACAATTGGGCATCCAGGATTTAAAGTCTGAGCAAGTGCAATTCCGGTAAGGGCTTCAGCAATTTGCTGAGCCAGAGTTGCCGGAATTGTTACCGGACTCATCGCACCCATCAGTAAGAATGGTGTAACAACCACTGGCTGGCCAGCTAATACGTATTCGCGCAAAGAATCTAACATGCGATCATCCCAGCGCAGAGGTGAGTTGCAGTTTACGAGCGAAATTAATGCTGGAGTTTCAACGATTGCATTGCGGCCACCGTGAATAATTTCAGCCATTTTAATGACATCTTTTGCATTTTCTGCAGTTACAACATTGCCCATAAAAAATTTGTCGGTTAGCGTTGCTGCTGCATATGCCATGTCTAAGTGACGTGAATCTAGAGACAAGTCGTTAGGTTCGCAGACAACTCCGCCTACGCTATCTAGAGCGTCAAATGATTGAGACAACTTACAGAAATTTTCATAGTCGTTGAAGGTCGCATCGCGGCGGATATCACCTTCGCGTACAAATGGAGGTCCGTAAACACCACCAAAAACCATTGAGTTGCCGCCGATATGAACATTATTTTTTGGATTACGGGCCCGAAGATTAAATTCGCTAGGTGCTAATGCACACTGCTTTAAGATCCAGTCTGGATCGAACTTAACATTGTCACCTTCGACAATTTGTCCTGCATCGCGCAACACATCAAGTGCCCACGGTGACATAAACTCGATGCCAATTTCAGAGACGATGCGGCGCCATCCCAGAGTTAAAGTCGCCATAGATTCTTGGCTCAAGATCTCATATCGAGGCATTCGATTTTCAAACATGAACTGCTCCTTCTGTGCGCCTATTGACCACGGGACACTTACGAGAATACCCTTAGATAGTGGAACAGTGGTTCCACATTATGGAACACTATCGGCGATTGTGAGGTGTTGCGAGTGAGCGAGTTGGTCAGCGGTACTCAAGCAATTGATCGTGCAAGTGCACTCCTCATACATGTCTTAGAGGCAACCACGCCTCCGTTATTGTCAGAACTCTCGCGCACACACGAAATTCCTAAGAGCACAACTTCACGAATGCTAAGTGCTTTGGAACGTCAAGGTCTTGTCCGCAGAGATCGTACCGGCGCATTCATCGCTGGTGATGTTTTAACGCAATTTGCCCGCTCTCAAAATCATGATTCAGTCTTAGTTACTCGCATGCACCCTATTTTGGAAAAACTAGCAATGACCACAGGTGAGACTGCAAATTTAGCTGTAGCAAGTAACGGTGAAATGAGATTAATAGATCAAGTTGATTCAAATTATTTACTGGGCGCAACAAACTGGGTAGGTAAGCGCATTCCATTTCATGCATCGGCTTTGGGCAAAGTCTTGCTCGCTTACGGTGCAGCAACTATCCCATTAGGAAAGTTAGACAAAATCGCTTCAAAGACGATTACTTCACGGACACGGCTACTAGCTGAACTGGAAAGTGTTCGTAAAAAAGGCTATGCAATTATTGTGGATGAACTAGAAGAAGGATTGGTGGCAGTAGCTGCACCAGTTCGTGAGGATGATGGTCACGTTGTCGGAGCGATATCCATCTCAGGTCCATCGCCCCGATTGACACAAAGAGATTTAGCTAAAATCGGTGACGTGCTAATTCAAGAGATCCAATTACTCCAAGCAAACCATGAAGGAAAGATAGGTGCAGCATGACTCATGACGACATCATCAAAGCGCTCTTTGACGAGACACTAGTTGGAAATGCTCCGGCAGTCTTGGAGCTTACCAATCAGGGTATTGCCGAAGGTATGACACCTGGCTCTATCCTCTTCGATGCACTCATTCCGGCGTTAGAAGAAGTCGGTGCTCGGTTTGAGCGTGGGGATTTCTTTGTTCCAGAAATGTTGATTTCAGGTAAGGCGATGTCAGGTGCGCTCAATGTCCTGCGCCCTTTACTTGCCGAAACCGGCGCTGAAACAGTCGGAACATTCTTGATGGGTACCGTTAAAGGCGATGTTCACGACATCGGCAAGAACCTAGTAAATATCATGCTTGAAGGTGCTGGATTTAATGTCATTGATTTAGGCGTGCAAGTTGCCCCTGAAAAGTTTGTTGCGGCAATAATTGAACATAAGCCAGACATCGTTGGAATGTCGGCTTTTCTTACAACGACAATGCCCATGTTTAAAGTTAATATCCATGAGATCACTAAAGCTGGACTTCGCGATCAAGTAATCATCATGGTCGGGGGCGCTCCAGTGACACAAGAGTATGCCGATGTTGTTGGTGCAGATGGTTTTGCCGCTGATGCTTCAACTGCCGTCCGTGTTGCTAAAGATTTAATCGCTAAAAAACGCACTTCGGTTTCTGCATAAATTTTCCCATGTTAAAAAAACTCTTACCTCTGGTTGAACATGCAATAAAGAAACCTGTGTGGGATTGCAAGATGTGTGGGCAATGTGTCCTGCATTCAACTGGAATGACGTGTCCGATGACATGCCCAAAGACTTTACGAAACGGACCATGCGGCGGAGTGCGTGAAAATGGAAATTGCGAAGTCAAGCCAGAAATGCAATGTGTCTGGCTTAAAGCTTACGATCGCACTATTTTCCTTCCTCTTCCAAAGGTATGGAAAGACCACTACAACGACTTGCGTCCACCTGTAGACATGCAGCTACAAGGAACTTCATCGTGGATTAACTTGATTACCAAGCGCGACCAACAGACCCCCGCAGGTTGGTCCGTTCAGGACGGTAATCACTGATGTCTGCGCTGCAAGAAAAATTAGAAAATACTAAGGAGACGGTTTTCACTGCTGAATTTCCATCCATCGACGGTGCCGGAATGGATAAAGTAGTAAAGAACGCCGAGCGTTTAGCGCCTTGGTTCGACGCGGTTAATGCCACAGATAATCCAGCCGCGCACGCACATGCCTCAAATACTTCAACGGCAATTGCTATTAAAATGCATGGACTAGAGCCAATCATGCAGATCGTGTGCAGAGACAAAAATCGCCTGGCGATTCAAGCTGACATGATGGGCGCTGCCTTGCACGGAATCCAAAATATTTCATTACTCACCGGCGATGATGTGACGGCAGGAGATGAACCTGAAGCCCGTCGCGTTTTTGATGTTGATGGACCTCAAGCGATTAATATCGCTCGAATTCTCACCACAGGCAAATATTTGTCGGGGCGAAAGATTAATCCGGCACCTGAGTTCTATATTTCCGCAGTTGAGAACTCATCGGCCCCACCTTTTGATTACCGAATTCAGCGAGCCCTAAAAAAGCATCAAGCTGGTGCTCGCTATTTGCAACTACAGATTTCATACCATCCTGATCGATTAGAAGCTTTTTGCACCGGTGTGGCAAAAATAGCTCCCGCTCTTCATTTGATTCCAACTATCGTCTTAGTTAAAAGTGCAAAGCCCATGGATTTTATGAATGAGAAGGTGCCAGGCATCGATATACCTAAAGACATGATCAATCGTGTTGCATCAGCAAGTGACCAAAGCGCAGAGGCATATCAACTGACTGTAGATCTAGCAAAACACGCCCTCACTCTGCCTGGAGTTCGCGGGCTGCACGTCACAGATTTTAGACATGACGATTCACTTGCAAGTTTTATGCACGAACTCGGAAGAAAACCAAGAAACTAATTAGGAGCCCTTACATGCATACAGTCATATCCTCACCCGGCCAAACGGTAACGATTGGGCACGATCAGCCCTTTTGTATTATTGGTGAGCGCATTAATCCGACTGGTCGCAAGAAGTTTCAACTGCAGCTTAGAGAAGGTGACTTGTCGGCTATTGAGAAAGATGTAGTGGACCAAATCGCTGGCGGTGCAAATGTTCTCGATGTAAATATGGGCGTCCCTTTAACTGATGAGCCTGCGCTGCTATCAAAAGCAATTACTTTGATTCAATCAATTACCGATACGCCTATCTGTATCGATTCATCAGTCATTGAAGCGTTACAGGCTGGTCTTGAAACTTATCAAGGCAAAGCACTCGTTAATAGTGTGACGGGTGAAGATGAGCGTATGGAACTCATTCTTCCACTTATTAAAAAACATGGTGCGGCGATTATTGCACTGCCCAATGATGAAACTGGAATTCCTGCTACTGCTGCAGAGCGAATGATTATCACGGAAAAAATCGTTCGCACAGTTGAAAAACACGGTATCCCACTAGAGGATTTAGTAATCGATCCACTAGCCATGACAGTCGGCGCAGATCCAGAGGCTGTAAAAATTACACTTGAAACAATCTATTTAATCCGCGAAAAGTGGGGGCTCAATATGACCCTCGGTGCCTCCAATATCTCCTTTGGTCTGCCGTACCGACATGCACTTAATGCTGCATTCTTACCTGCGGCAATGTCACATGGATTGACCTGTGCAGTAATGGATGCCCGTACTCCACTGATTGTTGAATCTGTACGAGCTGCTGATTTGCTACTCGGTCTTGACCCTTGGGGTTCAAACTGGATTACAAGTTTTAGAGCAAAAGAAGCTGCGAAAGCGGCTGCTGGGGAAGGTGTCTAACTATTAGTAACGACAAGGTCTACCCAGATCCATCACTTGTGCCACATCACGACGGTACCGGTCGAATCAAACTTGCCTTTAGATCCCTTGAAAAAGATAACTCTGTCGCATCAGAGAAAACAATCACAGTACCAACGGGTGTGAGCGCTTTTGATGCTGCATCCTGGAATGGTATTGCAATAGATTCAACGTGTGGTGGATATGGGACATGCAAGAAGTGTCGGATAAAAATCACTGATGGAGAGGTTGAGCCATCGAAGTTAGATTTTCGTGCATTCACCGAGACTGAGATCAAGCAAGGTTGGCGTTTAGCATGCTTAGTGCGAACAAGTACCGATATCTCGATCGATGTTCCGCCGCTTACAACCCGACCAAAGGCTGCAACCGTCGGGGTTGGCCGACAAGTAATTTTGCGACCAGCGGTTCAAAAGAGATACGTCGAGTTAGAAGAGCCAACATTGCATGATCAGCGCACTGACCTTGTGCGATTATTCGATGCCATCGATGATATTGAAGGTGTCGCCTCTCTTGCTGCCATGCGCAATATTCCCCGTGTTCTGCGTGCTGCTAACTTTAAAGTAACTGCAGTTTTCGTTGACCAAGCTTTTATCGATATCGAGCCTGGTGATACAACGGCTTTTCGATACGGAATCGCCTATGACTTAGGGACAACAACAGTTGTTGCTACATTATTAGATTTAAACACTGGGACGCCGTTAGCAGTGAAATCAATCTTAAATAAACAACAGCCTTTTGGCGCCGATGTCATCACGCGCATTAGTGCAACGATGCTAGATCCAGCCGCACTTGAAAAACTCTCATCTCTTGCGCAAGAAACACTGAACCAATTAACCCAAGAGGTCTGTGCTGAAGCAGGAATTGATCCACTTCAAGTCTATGAAATTGCTATTGCTGGAAACGCAACAATGAATCAATTACTTCTTGGAATAGATCCCGAACCATTGGGAGTAGCGCCATTTATTATGGCCTCAGCTGATTTTCCAGATGTTAATGCAGTCGATATTGGCATTAATATCCACCCACGCGCAAAGGCCGTTATCTTGCCCTCACTAGGTGCATACGTTGGTGGCGACATCATCGCTGGTGCACTTGCATCGGGCATGGATCGCGATAAGCGCCTGCGCTTATTTATCGATGTTGGCACTAACTGTGAGATTGTTTTAGGTGATGGTGAAAAGATTTTGGCAACTGCCGCCCCTGCTGGACCTGCCTTTGAAGCGGCGAGTATTAAATGTGGTGTGCGTGCGGCATCTGGTGCGATTGAAACTATCAAAATTACCGATGGTCAGTTAGTTATTGGCACGATTGATGACACACCTGCCATTGGAATCTGCGGCTCTGGCTTAGTTGATGCCTGCGCATCACTTGTTGGAGTGGGTTTACTCGATCATTCGGGACGATTTGTCACAGATGAGATCGCTGCACAAGTTGCACCTACCTTGGCCGATCGTTTATTAGAGCGCGAAGGAGAGCGCGTATTTGTCTTAACATGGAGCAAAGAGGTTGGGGATTTAAGCGACTGTGTATTTTTAACTCAGCGCGATGTCCGCGAACTTCAATTTGCTAAAGCTGCCATTGCAACAGGTTGGGCGCTCCTGCTTGAAGAGTTTGGTGTCGCAGAGTCTGAGATTCAACAAGTTCTGCTCGCAGGCTCTTTTGGTTCATACCTCTCCCCCGCATCTGCAATCAAAATTGGACTTGTGCCTAAGCTTTCAGTGATGCGCATCCTCTCGGCTGGAAATGTCGCTGGAGAGGGTGCCAAAATGGTTCTACTATCTGCCCAAGAGCGCCATGGTGCTACAGCACTATTGGAGGAGATTAATTACGTTGAGCTCTCAGATCGCGCAGATTTTAATGACAAGTTTGTAGATCGCCTAGCTTTCCCAGCATGAGTATCGGCATCGTGGCCTGCGGTGCGCTGGCTACACATATCGGCGATATCGTCACTGAAAATGAGCTGGATGTAGTTATTTATCCACTACCTCCGCTTCTACATAACCGCCCCGAAAAAATCGCTGGCGAGGTTGATGCTCTCTTATCGCAGATCAAAGTTAAACACAGTGCATGCGCCGTTGCTTATGCCGACTGCGGTACATACGGGGCTTTAGATGCCGTCATTGAGCGCCACAATGTAAAACGCCTTCGTGGTAATCACTGCTATGACATCTTTGCTGGTGCCTCCGAGATTGAGCGAATCATGGCCGAAGATGCCGGCACGTATTTCTTGACTGATTTTTTGGTGAAGTCTTTTCATCGAAGCGTCATAGTTGAGCTCGGTTTAGATAAATATCCGCATCTTCGTGATGATTACTTTAAGAACTACACACGCGTCATCTGGTTAGCGCAGATTCGCACTCCCGAATTAGAACAGGCCGCTATCGATGCAGCGGCAGAGATTGGTCTTCCACTTCAGATTCAATCAGCCGGCTATGCAGGTTTAACTAACCAGGTTATGGAGCTAATTTCTCACTAACAAGATCTCAATAGCCTTGAGGACTATCGGCGAAAGCTCTGCTTTATTGACATCGTTTTGTAGGCGTTCAATCATAGATGGTGTCCAGAACTGAACTAGATGGTGCGCTATTTGAATCTCTGGTGCACCACTTTCTGGCACATTTGCAGCGATTTGATTTGCCATTCTAATAATTGAATCTAGCTGTGGATCTCCACTGATATGGGTTTCAATCATCTCCCCCGGTCCTTTAATGCTTGGTGAGATTTCTACCGCCGTCACTTTGTATTCTGGGCAGTTTGTGGCCCAATCCGAGTAATCGGTCGTGATGACATTTGCGCCACTTTCTGGAAAGTGAAAAGTCGTATAAACAACGCCTGCAGGAACTTCGTCTGTGATGCGAGCTTTCATAATTGTTTCACCTACGCGACTTGAAAGTTTTACCCATGAACCATCTTCAATCCCGCGCAATTGCGCATCTGATTCGTGCAAATCTAAAATATCTTCGGTATGCCAGATGTTATTGGCCGTACGTCGAGTCTGGGCACCAACGTTGTACTGGCTAAGTACCCGCCCAGTAGTGAGCAGTAGCGGGAATTTACGAGAGGCCTTTTCATCGGTTGGTACGTATGGAGTCTTCATAAACTGACCTTCACCACGCACAAAGTGATCGATATGCATCGTTGGGGTGCCAGCTGGATTGGCTTCATTACATGGCCACTGAATACTGCCGAGCTCATCAAGTGTTTTAAATGAGACACCAGAAAAAGTAGGTGTTGTCGCAGCGATTTCATCCATAATCGCGGCGCTATTTTCATATGACATGGGATAACCCATAGCAGTTGATAACTCACAGGCAACATCAAACTCGCTTTTTCCTATCTTAGATTTCATCACTGGACGAACACGGTTGATGCGTCGCTCGGCATTTGTAAATGTGCCATCTTTTTCCAGAAAAGATGTACCTGGAAAGAAGACGTGAGCGAACTTTGAGGTTTCATTAAGGAATAAATCTTGAACTATCACCATGTCCATAGCGCGAAGGGCTGCATGCACATGTGATGTATTGGGATCTGATTGTGCGATGTCTTCACCCTGAACAAAGAGTCCGCGATACTCTCCAACTATCGCCGAATCAAACATATTGGGAATACGCATTCCTGGCTCTGCTTGAAGCTCTATGCCCCAGGCATCATTGAAAATCTTTCGCGTATCGGGATTTGAAATATGGCGATAACCTGAAAGCTCATGTGGGAAAGAGCCCATGTCGCACGATCCCTGCACATTGTTCTGTCCGCGAAGTGGATTAACACCAACACCCTTACGGCCAATATTTCCAGTTGCCATAGCTAGATTGGCGATACCCATAACCATTGTCGATCCTTGACTGTGCTCGGTCACACCGAGACCGTAATAAATTGAGCCGTTCTTGGCATTTGCAAAGAGATGCGCTGCTGCACGAATCTGCCCAGCTGGTACTCGCGATGACGCCTCTAATGCCTCAGGTGAGTTTTCAGGAAGGGAAATGAATTTTTCCCAATCACTAAATGACTGCGCATCACAGCGCTCTTCCACGAATTCGCGCTTGATTAAACCATCGGTTGCAATCACATGAGCAAGCGCGTTAATAACTGCAACATTTGTACCCGGCATTAACTGCAAGTGATGGGCTGCGACCACTCCAGGAGTTCGAACAAGTGCGATAACACGGGGATCTATAATGATTAATTTTGCGCCTTTTCGTATCGCTTTCTTCATACGTGATGCAAATACTGGGTGTGCAGATGTTGGATTAGCACCAATCAACATAATGACATCACTGTGTTCGACGGATTCAAAATCCTGGGTACCAGCCGATGTGCCGAAAGTTTGACCTAATCCATACCCAGTTGGTGAATGACAGACGCGGGCACAGGTATCTACATTGTTATTGCCAAAAGCTGCCCGTACCATCTTTTGAACAACGAAAACCTCTTCATTCGTACAACGAGAGGATGTGATTCCACCAATTGCATTGATACCGCTTTCACTCTGTATTTTCTTTAAGCCATCGGCGGCATATGCAATCGCCTCGGCCCATGAGACCTCTTTCCAGGGATCGGTAATTGCAGCCCGAATCATTGGTTTTGTGATGCGATCAGTGTGAGTTGCGTAGCCATAAGCAAAGCGACCCTTCACACAAGAGTGACCTTCATTAGCCCCACCAGTTTTGAGTGGAACCATGCGAACAAGTTCCTCCCCGCGCATCTCAGCTTTAAATGAGCAGCCCACTCCACAGTATGCACAGGTTGTAATTACTGAAGAAGTTGGCGTACCAATCGTCAGCAGTGTTTTTTCAGTGAGCGCTCCAGTTGGACACGCTTGAACACATGCACCACATGAAACACATTCGCTCTCGATAAACGATGTGCCTGACGAAGATACTCGCGCTTCAAAGCCACGATTCTCGATTGTTAATGCGAAGGTTCCTTGGACTTCATCACAAGCGCGTACGCAACGATTACAGACGATGCATTCAGTTGAATCAAAAGTGAAGTACGGATTACTTTCGTCTTTGACTAAATCTAAGTGGGTTTCGGTATTCGTGTAGCGGCTGGTAGTTATTCCAATTTTCTTCGCAACTCCATGGACCTCACACTCATCCCCCGTTGCACAATCTGCCGGGTGATCAGATAGATATAACTCCATGACGCCTTTGCGAATTCGATCCAGCTTTTCGGATTGCGTAGAGACTTTCATGCCTTCGGCAACCGGTGTTGTGCATGAAGATGGCGTGCCATTGCGTCCATCAATCTGAATGATGCATAAACGACATGAACCAAAGGCTTTTAATGAATCGGTGGAACAGAGCTTTGGAATATCAATGCCTGCAACCAACGCTGCGCGCATAATCGATGTATCGGCGGGCACCGTTATCGTGCGACCATCAATTTCAAGGTTTACCTGGTCTAGTTTGTGGCTAGCAGGTGTACCGAAATCTGGTTCGAAGATCATCGTCATCGTGCTGCCCCCGTAAAGTCGGATGAGAAGTTAATCATTGCACTCTTTACAGGCATTGGGGTTAATCCACCCATGGCACACAGAGATCCATCAGTCATTACCTCACATAGGTCCAGTAAAAGCCTCTTGTTCTCATAGACCCTTACGCCTTGAATAATTAAATCAATTGTCTCTGCGCCACGCGTTGAACCAATGCGACAAGGAGTGCATTTACCACAGGATTCAATGGCACAGAACTCCATTGCGAACTTAGCTTGAACCGCTAGATCCACAGTGTCATCAAATACAACGATTCCACCATGTCCAAGCATTCCACCGGCTGCAATCAGCGATTCATAATCCATTGAAGTTTCAAACTGTGCAGTTGAAAAATATGCACCAAGAGGTCCACCTATCTGCACTGCACGCAATGGTCGCCCGGTGAGTGTTCCTCCACCATAGGTATTAATCAACTCTTTAAGTGTGATTCCAAAGGCGGTTTCAACAATCCCACCACGAGCGATATTGCCAGCTAATTGAAATACTTGGGTACCAAGAGAACGCCCAACTCCGCGCGCCTTGTAGACCGCTGCGCCTTCGGCCAGAATCATAGGGACGGTAGCTAACGTGAGTACGTTATTAATAATTGTTGGCTTGCCAAAGAGACCTTCAATTGCAGGCAATGGTGGTTTAGCGCGCACTACTCCACGTTTTCCCTCAATGCTTTCGAGCATTGCAGTTTCTTCACCGCATACATAGGAACCTGCACCGACGCGAATCTGGATATCAAAGGAGTGCGCCGATCCAAGAACTGATTTACCTAACCAGCTATCTGCTCGCGCAATATCAATTGCTTTTTGCAAGATAGCAATTGCATAAGGGTATTCAGAGCGCAAGTAAACAATGCCTTCAGTTGCACCTACTGCAATAGCTGCAATGGTCATACCTTCAATGAGAGTGAATGGATCACCTTCAATGAGCATTCGATCGGCAAAAGTTCCGCTATCTCCCTCATCGGCGTTACAACAGATATATTTTTGATCACTCGTAGCCTGTGCTGCAGTGCGCCATTTAATACCGGCAGGAAAGGCAGCTCCGCCACGCCCGCGTAAGCCAGAGTCGGTGACCTCGTCAATCAGGGCTTGACTAGAAAGTTCGAGCGCTTTGCGCAATCCAAGTAGACCACCATGTGCGCAATAAGCATCTAGAGATAGCGGATCGATGATGCCCACACGAGCAAAGGTCACACGATCTTGATTCGCTAACCATGAAATCTCATCCGTCTTTCCCAGGGATAAAGCATGTGATCCTCCATGAAGAAAATCAGCTTCAAAGAGCGAACTGACATCTTGGACAGTTACTGGGCCATATGCGATTCGACCAGATGGTGTTTCCACTTCAACTAAAGTTTCAAGCCACAAGGCACCGCGAGAGCCATTACGGATAATCTCAATTGATGAATCAATTTTTGTAATCGCTGCGGCGACATCGTCTGCTCCAACCGAAATTGCGGCACTATCGCCTGGTACAAAAACTTTCATAACCGTGCCGCCGAAATTTTCTCAAGGCTTGCTCGGCCAATTAGTTTTCCATCGACCATTACTGCCGGTCCTAGAGCGCAGTTACCAAAGCAGTAGGCATTCTGCACTTCATCACCGAACTTATTCTTAACGGCGAGCTCTAACTCTCGAGCACCAACGGCTTGACATGCCTCTGCAACACAGAGCGAAATTTGATGTTCAGTCGGGGGCATGGTGCGCAGATCATGATAAAAAGTTAAGACACCATGAACATCGGCACGTGATTTATTAAAGAAGTTGGCAATGAGCTCAACACATGCCTTATCAACATAGCCAAACTCGCTTTGCATTAACTGCAGAGCCATTAATACAGGGCCCTTTTCTTCGCGCAGGCTCGCAAGTAGTCCAAGTGCTGCCTCTTGTGAGAATGGCGAATATTTCATTAGAACAAACCTACGACCTTTCCATCGATGTAATCAATACGCTCTGCCGCCGGAACTTTAGGTAGACCCGGCATTGTCATGATCTCTCCGCAGATCATGACAATAAACTCTGCTCCAGCCGAAAGCTTCACTTCACGAATATTGATTGAGTGTCCACTTGGGGCACCGCGCAGTGCGGCATCAGTACTAAATGAATACTGCGTTTTTGCGACGCAGATGGGGAATTTTCCATAGCCCGCTGCCTCAAGCTCTTTGAGCTTGAGGCGCACTTTTGCATCTGCCGTAACTTCCTTGGCGCCATAAATCTTGGTTGCCACTGCATTGATCTTTTCCCAAAGGCTTTGGTCATCTTCGTACACAAACTTCATCTGATTTGGCTGCTCACATAGTTCAACGACTGCATGAGCTAAATCTGCAGCTCCTGCTCCGCCATCGGCCCAGTGCGTAGCAAGAACAATCTTTACCCCCATTGCCTCTACTCGACTACGGAGTAGTTCGACCTCTGCAGCAGTGTCGCTGGTGAAGTTATTAATTGAAACGACCAGCGGAAGGTTATAAACATTTTTGATGTTGTTAATGTGACGTTCTAAGTTAACGATGCCGGCTTCGAGTGCACTTAAGTTTTCTTCAGTAATTGTCTTTAAATCAGCGCCGCCGTGATATTTAATGGCACGAACAGTTGCAACCAGAACACAAGCCGAAGGGCGGAGACCAGATTTGCGACATTTAATGTCGATGAACTTTTCTGCTCCTAAATCTGCGCCAAATCCTGCTTCAGTAACAACATAGTCAGCCAATTTCATGGCCGATGTTGTTGCAACCACAGAGTTACATCCATGTGCAATATTTGCAAAAGGGCCACCATGAATAAATGCTGGAGTGTTTTCTAGTGTTTGCACTAAATTAGGTTGGAACGCATCCTTTAAAATCACTGTCATTGCACCTTGTGCATTTAGTTCACTTGCTAACACAGGAGTCTTGTCGCGCTTGTAGCCAACAACAATCTTTCCGATTCTTGCTTTAAGATCCTCAATCGAAGTTGCCAGACAAAAAATTGCCATGATCTCTGATGCAACGACAATATCAAACCCATCACTGCGAGGGTATCCATTACCTACCCCCCCAATTGATTGAATGATTTCTCGAAGCGCTCGATCATTCATATCTACAACGCGTTTCCATGTCACTCGACGAATGTCTATTGCTAACTCGTTACCATGATGAATATGATTATCAATCAACGCTGCCAGTAAATTATTTGCCAGGGCAATCGCATTGAAATCACCGGTAAAGTGCAGATTAATGTCCTCCATGGGTACAACTTGAGCGTAGCCGCCTCCGGCTGCGCCACCTTTCATTCCAAAAACTGGACCTAGAGATGGCTCGCGCAACGCAATCATTGCATTCTTGCCGATATGACGGAGTGCATCGCCTAGGCCGACAGTTGTTGTTGTCTTGCCTTCGCCCGCCGGAGTTGGACTGATTGCAGTTACCAGAATTAGTTTAGAGTTTTCTCGCTTTGGAAGTGACGTGAGATATTTCAAATTTACTTTAGCTTTGTATTTTCCATAGGCTTCAAGATTTTCAACGTCGATACCCAGTGATGCTCCAATATCGTTAATCGGCTTCATTGTTGCTGCTTGAGCAATTTCGATATCTGACATTTTTATCCCTTAGCTTGACGTATAGCGCTTGTAAGCGCAGGTATCACTTGGTGTAAATCACCAATGATTGCGTAATCTGCATAGCGTAAAATTGGAGCTTCTGGATCGGTATTGATGACCACAATAGTCTTGCTGTTCTTCATTCCCGCAATATGTTGCATCGCACCTGATATTCCAGCTGCAATGTACAGATCTGGTGCTACCTTTGTTCCTGTCTGGCCAACTTGCTCTGCATGTGGACGCCAACCTGAACTTGTCACAACACGGGAACAACCTACGGTGCCACCAAGTAATGCTGCTAACTCTTCTAAATTACCAAAGCCATCAGGACCGCCAACACCACGACCGCCTGAAACTATTACTTTCGCATCATTGAGCGTTACTCCGCCTTTAGATTCACCAGAATCACGACTTAATATTCTTACAACGGTATCTGCTGGCTGTAAGTTTGGTTCAAACTCCATAATTGTTGCTGCTGGACCATTTACTGATTCAGGTTCAGTTGAAAAACTTAAAACAGTAGCGACCAATAACTCGGCATGAACATTTGCCGATTCAATAAGATTTCCAGCCCACCGTGCGCGAAGTACATGGTGAGGTGAACCTAAAGTAATCTCCGAACATTCTGCTGCCATTGGAATATCTAGGAAAGCGGATAGATGAGCGAGTTGTTCATTCCCTCGTGGGCTTCCTGCAGCTAAAACAGCGGCAGGTTTGAGTTTTTCCACTAAATCTTTAAGGGCACGTCCAGATGCCATTGGCGTGTAATCAGTAATTGCAGAATGTGTTGCAACATGCAAAGTCTTAGCTC
>WLMW01000027.1 GCA_009700025.1 Actinomycetota bacterium | reverse complement strand
CACGGGTGTGTAAACAACACGACCAATAGCAACATCCATCTGGCGAAGTGCAGCTTTTTGTACAACTGCCAATGCAGATGGTCCAGTGATATCAAAGTAAGCAAATGCAGTTAAGTCCACGATGCCAGCAGTTTCGCGCATTTGTAAGTGTTCTGCATTGATTATTGGAGACCACCAGCGTGATTCCCATTCAGCAGTACGTGGCATTACCTTGTCGCCAAACTTGGCAACTAAATCCTTATTTGATTCATACCAAAATGGGCGTTCCCAGCCAGCAGTTTCATAAAAGACTGCACCAAGGGCAGCTTCGCGCTCATAGTAAGGAGAAAGACGCACTTTGCGATTTGATTCGTACTGCTCAAGTGGATGAACGATTCCGTAAGTCTTATTAAATGATTCGGCCACACGAGATTTAATGTGTTTTTCTTCCTTATGGTGCTCATGAAAGCGCGCGATATTTGAAGCATGCAGATCAATCTCTGAATCTCCAAGAACCATCCACTCTGCTACGGACTTTGATGTTCCTGGACCTTCTTTGATCCAGACTGCAGCAACTGACCATAAGCCTTTTACTTCTGGTGTTTCACCAAGAATTGGCATTCCATCTGGGGTGTAAGAAAGAATTCCATTACATGCATACTTTTCGCGAACTGATTCATCGCCAACAATTGATGGCATTAATTCGTAAGCGTGCTCATCTTGAATATCAAAGTCAGCTTGCGTAAACGCGAACTCTGTCGGTGACAATGCTGCTGTTGCATTTGAAGGAATGTCATCTGGTGTGTAAAGAATTGGGCGGTGAGCATATGAACCAATTTCTAAACCAGTTCCATGTTGGCGTTCATACATGAATACATCCATATCGCGAACAATTGGCCATTCAATATCACCTTTTGTATCTTTGAAGAACGGAACTGGTCCGATGTCTTTCATCTGGTGTACAGCAGGGGTCAAAGGAATATAAGCACCGGCCATTGCCGCAAGCTTTGGTGACCAGCAGCCAGTTGCAATAACTACGTAGTCCGCTGCGATCGTGCCTTGATCAGTAACTACTCCAGTTACTCGACCGTTTTCTACCGTGATATCCAAAACTTCAATGTTTGCAAATGACTGCGCAGCACCACTTGCTGCGGCGTGCTCGCGCATTAAAGTGCCCGTTCGAAGTGAGTCAACAACCCCCACGGTTGGCTGGTAATACCCGCCTAAAATAATGGTTTCATCGATGTATGGCACTAACTCTTTAACCTCTGCGGGTGTGAGGATTCGACCACCTTCGATTCCCCAAGATTTTGCGGAAGTAATTCTGCGAGCAAGCTCCTGCATACGCTCTGGAGAGCGCGCCACTTCGATACCGCCAGTTTCGGTGAACGTACCCCACTCTTTGTACTGTCTCATGCTCTCTGCAGTAATCGCAGTCATCTCTTTTGAATGGTCTACTGGAAAAATAAAGTTAGATGCGTGACCTGTTGAACCACCAGGGTTTGGTAGCGGCCCTTTATCAATCTGAACAATGTTTTTCCAACCAAGCTTAGCTAGGTGGTAGACCATGCCGTTGCCGACGATACCTGCGCCAATAACGACGCACTTTGCTGTTGCAGGTAACTTACTCATATTTCTTTTCCTCGTTCTTGTAGTGGTGGTTTATAACGATTTGCGAATCGATGCTTCAAAACCTTCAACGTGATCACGCATTGCCTTGCCTGCTGCTTTCGAATCATTATCAGCTATCGCTTCAAGTAATGCTTGATGTTCAATAATTGCTTCAGCTAATCCAGCAACACGATCAAGGGCTAGAAACCAAATACGAAGGGCATGAGCGTAATAATTATCTAATGCTGAAGCCAAAAATTCATTGTGCGTGCATTGATAAATATGATGGTGAATACGCTGATCTAATCCAATCAACGTTGCCATATCAACATTTCCTTTTATTGACTTAATCTCAGCAATCAAAGCTTTTGTAATAAGGTGATCTGCAGATGTTGAGCGTGTTGCGGCAAGTTCTGCAGCTTTGATCTCTAATACTGCACGGGTTTCCGAGAGTGCGGAGAGATTTTGTACGTCAACGCTGGAGACAAACATTCCGCGGCGGGGATAGACCTCAACTAGTTTTTCATTTGCCAGCGAGCGCAACGCCTCTCGAATTGGCGTGCGTCCAAAGCCGAGCTTTGCCATTAAATCGCTCTCACTAATCAGTGAACCAGGCACGAGTTCCAGCGTGATAATCATCGAGCGAATTCGGCTATATGCCTCTTCAGATAGCGAGGTGCTCTCGCGACTGAGGATATGAATCGCCTGGCTCATAGCAGAGATGATATATCAGTGATATATGAATTGATACACCAGGGCCGAGATCTTTCCTAGTAATACTTGGCAAATAGCCAGATTGAGGCCCCAAATCCCACGGTCAAAATCAAGCCGCGGTAAACCGCCTTCGGCATACGCGCTGCCCAACGACCACCGAGGGTGCCACCAATACTCGAGCCCACCATAAGGGCGATGACCACTGGCCAATCTGCTCTTCCGCTAAAAATATAGATGATGTTTGAGATTAATGACGTCCATCCCACAATGAGATTTTTTGCAGTGTTTAGGGTTTTGGATTCGCGTCGAATATCCCGAGCTAAAACTGCAATAACCATCACTCCCTGACCAGGGCCAAAGTAGCCACAGTACAAACCACTTGCGGCAATTCCAATTTTTTCAATGAGGCCGTGCCTTTGGCTCCGATTGGGTTTAGCTTTAATGAGGAATGACAGGCTCGCAAATAGAAGAAGAAATGGCACCATCTTTTCAAATACCCCTGGCGGAACATTCAATAAAAGAATTGCACCAACAGTTGAGCCAATAATGGAGATAAAAATGAGATTTTTGTACTCATCAAAATAAGAACGCATCTGTTTACGTACTGCAATGAGAGCAAAAAAGTTTGCAGGTGTTACGCCAAGCGCATTTGAAATTGCTGCGTTGATAGGTGACATTCCAGTTGCCAGCAAAACTGGATAAGAAATAACCGAAGCGCCACCAGCCATTCCATTAATTCCACCGACGAGAATTCCAACGGTGAAGATAATGATGTACTCGAGCATGGCTTAACCATACAATGGTGACATGGGTAATGGTGTAGAAGTTCGCTATTTTGCTGCAGCTCGCGCAAGCGCAGGAGTTGATTCCGCAATCTTTGACCCATCACCACTGGCTTCAATTGTGGCGCAAATTAGCGCCTCAAATCCGCCGCTGGCTCACGTAATATCCCAATGCAGTTTCCTTCTGGATTCAATAGTCGTCCATGATTTGAACATCTTTGTTAATGACGGGAGCGTCATTGATGTGCTTCCTAAATTTGCAGGTGGCTAACCACCAATTGCCGACATTGGCCGAAGCGGTGCAATAAAACTCGGATCATTTATTCCGTGTCCTGGAAGTTTGCTAAAGACGGTTTTTTGGAAGCGGGCCGCTATCTGGTCGCACTTGGATTCATAGCTTGTTTTTTCATCTCGGAGAATTGAGCGTAAATCAGTTTCAGTATTTGAAAACAGGCATGACCGAAGTTGACCATCTGAAGTTAAGCGAATTCGATCGCATGCCCCACAAAATGGTCGCGTGACACTTCCGATGATTCCGACTTTCGCACTGGTTCCATCCACATAAAACTCTTCAGCTGGTGATGAGCCTCGATTCTCAACGGGTGCTAATTGGTATCTGGAAGAGAGTGACTCAAAAATCTCATCAGCGGTAATCAGAGTTGCACGGTCCCATATTCCACCGGCATCGAGTGGCATCTGTTCTATGAAGCGAAGCGAATATTCGTTTTCTAACGCCCAAGTTAAAAGTGCTGGCGCTTCATCATCATTGATACCTTTAAGGAGAACCGAATTAATTTTAATTGGAAAAAGACCTGCATCTTTCGCAGCCTTAAGTCCGAGAATGACATCATTAAATTTATCTCTGTACGTTAATGTTTTAAAACGTTCACGGTTGAGAGTATCTAGGCTGACATTAATCCGGTCTAAGCCAGCATCTGCCAAAGGCTTTGCTAAATCTGGCAATCGCACACCGTTGGTAGTTAAAGTCAAGCGTGGCGCATTATCAAGTGATGCTATTCGGTGAACAATTTCAACAATGTCTGGACGAAGAAGTGGCTCACCACCCGTAAGACGCACTTCATCTATTCCTTGACTTACAGCAACCCCAATGACAGTCATGAGTTCATCTGTAGTCAGTAAATCTTCGCTAGGCAGCCAAGCTGCGAAGTCATGGGGCATGCAATAAGAACACCTCAGTGAGCAGCGATCAGTCAGCGAAACGCGTAAGTTACGGTGCACTCTTCCGAACGTATCAATTAATTCGCTCATGCAGTGTTTACCCATTCATCAGTGCCATCTTTGAATACCTGGTGCTTCCAAATGGGCAACCGCTCTTTGACCTCATTAACTAGCGCGCTACAGGCTTCGAAAGCACTACCCCGATGGTGGGCACTCACGGCGACTGCGAAGGCGGTCTGCCCGATCGGTATTTCTCCATACCTGTGTGCGATCGCTACCTTCTGAACTTGAAATTTCTCTGCTACAGATTGAGTAATCGCCGCTAACTTCTCTTGTGCACTCGGATGGATTTCATAGGTCAGGGATGCAACTTCTTTCTCTGAATCATGATTTCGAACCTCACCTGAAAAAGTAACGATTGCGCCGCAACTCTCATCACGGATGAGATTAGCTAGCTCAATAATATTGATCACTTCAGTAGTGACGTCGGCCCGCATAATCTGGACCATCAGTGATCGACTCCATCTAGCTGATCCAAGATATGTCCCGCTAAGCGCTCAATGATGACTAGCCCATCCTTTACTCCACCGGGTGAACCTGGCAAATTAACAATCAGAGAAATGCCATTGGTTCCAACAAGGCCACGAGTTAAATCTGACGTTACAGTTTTTTCACGCGAATATGCCCGTAACGCTTCAGAAAAACCCGGAATCAATTTTTCGATAAAAGGCGCAGTGGCCTCAGGAGTTACATCTGTTGGTGAAATTCCGGTTCCACCGGTAGTCACAATTAACCGAACTTTGTTAGCTAATGCCTTGACAAGCTCAGCGCCAATAGCATCGACATCATCAGCAACGATTACCGGACCGCTTGCTTCAAAGTCAAGGCCAGCTAATCCTTCACGTAGTACTGCTCCACTCAAATCACTGTAGATTCCTTGAGATGCCCGATTGCTTGCAGTAATTACTAATGCACTGCGCTGACTCATTCGCGCTGCCAATCACCATTCTTGCCACCAGATTTTGAATCAATCCGTATATCACTAATTGATGCCAAGGGATCAAGGGCTTTAATCATGTCAATGACAGTTAGTCCAGCGACGCTCACTGCTGTGAGGGCTTCCATTTCGACACCAGTTCGATCTGATGTCACAACACGAGCAGAAATTGCCACGCCTGTATCAATAATTCTCAGATCTATATTTATTGTATTGATTCCGATTGGATGACAAAGAGGGATTAAATCACTTGTTTTTTTAGCTGCCATGATTCCAGCAATGCGGGCAGTTGTTAAAACATCACCCTTTGGCGTGGCTCCATCGCGAAGTAATTCAACTACCTGAGTTGAGAGATTTACCTGTGCCGAAGAATTGGCGACACGGACTGTAATTTCACGGCCAGTTACATCAACCATATTCGCCTGTCCCGCACTGTTTAGGTGTGTCAACTCATCGCTCATGCGGTGAGTCTAATTCTTTACGGCAGTGATAGCCAACGAACAGACTCCCCCGTCTTTGTAAGGCTTTTCGTTACAACGGCAAATCCTGTTGAGTGAGCCAAGCCACGCAGCATTGCAGATCCTAAATAGTGGGCCATAACAAATCTGCCATCCACTACATTACCAATTATTAAGCGTGTGAAATTATCTGGAGCCGTGAGATCGTTATTTGTAATTACAGATGACAGATCTTCCTGCATTTGGCCGAGTAAAGAAGTTATAACCGGACCGCCGAGTGAGACTAAAGCAACAATTGCAGATTGAGGATTACCAGGTAGGCCAACAATTGCCACGTTCTCTTTGCGAGCGAGCAACATAGGATGTCCAGGCCGAACTGCAACTGTATCGACTAATATTTCTGCATCTATTATCTGTAAAGCATCGTGAAGAAAGTCGCGAGGGCCGTGTGCAGTTCCACCAGTAGTGATGACAATATCGGCTAGCTTGCATGCGCTACTAAGTGCATCTACAACAAGTTGCCGTTCATCTGATATATATTGCGTGCTGACCACTTCGCAACCCAACTTTGCTAACCAGCCAGGTAGTTGTGGCCCCAGTGCATCGCGAACTAGGCCATCACTGGGCACTCCAGACAACTGAATTTCATCGCCCAAAAGTACGATTGCAACTTTTGGTTTTCTTACAACTTCTATTTGATCTAATCCTCCGGCTGCAAGTAAACCGATCATGGCTGGATTAAGTTTTGTTCCAGAATTTATTAAAGTATCCCCTGCCTGACATTCATGAGCGGGTGGTCTAACATCTTGGCCTTCAATAACATCTCCTTGTAGCGATTTCTCAGTAACGAGTGCATTTTCCCAACGAATAATTCCACGCGTTCCATCCGGAATAACTGCACCCGTTGCTATTCCTACAGCCTGGCCATCATTAAGCGCTTCCTTCATTGGTAAGCCAGCTTTTACTTCGCCAATAATCAACCACGGACCATCACCACAGACTGCATATCCATCCATCGCAGATGTTGCATAGGTTGGGAGGTCACACATGGACTGTGCATCAGTTGCTAACGTGCGATCAACACATAAATTTAAATCAATAATTTCATGAGGTAATCGTTGAAAAGAATTCACCGCAACCGACCGTGCAGTATCCCAACTGCCCTCAATAAGTGCGCTCATAGTTGAGGATTATCCTTTACCTGCGTGAGAAAAGCGATGGCACGGCTTAAGTCAGCCTGAGTGTCAATATCCATGAATACCTGCTTCACGTCGTCAGTCATAACAATTTCCTGAACTTTAAGTAGTGAAACCAGTTCTCTCATGGATCTACCGTGGACATCTCCCAAATCAACTAGTGCTCTTTGAATCGACTCGCGGCGATAAACCGCGGCTAACGGCTGCGCAAATCCATTCGCGTCAATAAAGATCACCGCATCATCATTAACTCTCACTAAATTCAAAAGTTTTATAACACTTGGCAATACAAATGGCATATCAACAGCGACAAGGACAACTAACTCTGACGTACATGCATCAATGCCAGCCTTAAACCCAGCCACTGGTCCCCCACCTTTTGGGTTTTCTTGAACACAGATATATTCTGAACCAGAGATTTTTGGATCTTCCCCAACGATAACAACTGAAAAGTTCGAAGGAATTGCTGCCAAAATTCGCGAGATTAAACTTGCACCATTTAACAGGGCCTGGGATTTATCCGAGCCAAAACGAACACTTGTCCCACCACTTAAAACAATAAGGTTCGCACTTTTACTTTGCACGTGGCTAGGATACTGACTATGGCATACGCACGGGGTGAAGCAAATCAGTTAGGGTGGCGAGAAATTATCGTTGCTGATGATGAAGCACACATCGGACACAGTTTTCCTACCGACAGCACTCCACTGTTAATCATGCACCACTTATCTGATTTGCATGTTTGTGATGCTCAGTCTCCAACCCGACCTGAGTATTTAGACCGCTGGGCTGATCCAGATAGTCCGATTCGAGAAAAAGTCGGAACTATTGGAACTTACCGCCCGCATTCGATGCTTTCGCCACATGTCGTCGAAGCCATGATTCAGAGACTTAATACAATTACAAACGGCCCACTTTCAGGTCACTTGGTCGATGGCGCAATTATTACTGGAGATACAACAGATAATGCGCAGTTAAACGAAGTTAGTTGGTACTTAGCACTTCTCGATGGATTAGATTTCAGACCAGACTCTGGAAGCCACACTAAATACGAAGGCGTGATTGACGGTACGCCTGAACATTATGACACTCGATATTGGCATCCTCATGGAACTCCTTCTGGACAAGAAGATGATGATGCTCGGGCTAAATATGGTTTCCCGGTTGTACCAAATCTTCTCAATAACTGCCGTAAGCCCTTTACAGCTACCGGTTTGCGCTTTCCTTGGTATGCAGTGCATGGAAATCATGATGGGCTTTTACAAGGAACAGTTGCACCAGAAGAATCTATTAATTCAGCAATGATTGATGATAAGCGCTACACCGGTCTACCATCGAATGTCAGTCTGGCTGAAGTGCTTTCAAGTTTTCAAGAGATTGGGCCAGCAAGTTATCCCAAAGCTTTTGACGCACCATACGTCCAAGTCACTGCCGATATTGAACGTCGTGCGGTTGAACGTGGTGAGTATGCCGCGATGCACCTTGCTTCCAGTGGATTACCTAAGGGACATGGGTTTACGGCTGAAAATGTCAAGAAAAAACATATGTACTACGCAACGCTTATTGGTGGTATAAAACTTATTGTGATTGATAGCGTCAATCACTTTGGTGGTTGGCAAGGCTCTCTTGATGTCGAACAGTTCGAATGGTTAGAGCAAGAGGTTTCAATCTCAGATCGTCCAGTTGTTCTGGCATCGCATCATCCGCTGAGCAAATTGTTCAACAGCTACGCCCCTGCCGGAAGGCGTGTCTGTGTCGAAGAAATTGAAGCGATGTTGCTTCAGTATCCATCGGTAATTGCTTGGTTTGCAGGTCACGAACATCGCCACCACATTAAGTGGATTGGTCCAGAACAAGAAATAAAGGGTTTCTGGCAGATTGAGACAGCTTCGCATGCAGATTGGCCTCAGCAGTCCCGCACAATCGAAATTGTTGAAGATAGCTCTGGTGATATTTACTTCGGACTCAGTGTCATTGATCATGCGGCCGGGGCTGAATACGGAGATGCCCAAAACCCGTTAGAGATTGCTGCGTTATCAAGGGCGTTGAGTGCAAATGTTTGGCAGAAACGCCTAAATCTCGGTGCAACCCACGATGTTAACTGGTGGTGTGGACGGCCTGAGGATAGGAACGTGGTCTTAAAGATTAATAAGCGTTAAAGCTAGAGTTTTCGCCCTATAGAATTAGGCCATGAGTGAGTATCAAATCATGCGCTGGCGTGAAATCCCTTCCATGGTGATCGCCCGCGAGGGTGAGACAACCATCAAAGTGATGTTGGCATCCAGATTTCAAGAAGCAATTGATGAAGCAGCGATGCGTTTGGGTGAAATTGACGCAGATGCTTATACATCAGGTTGGAATCGTGATCCTTGGGTCGAATCAACTGATGCTCCTGACCTTCTTGCAGCACGGATCGCAACGGAGTTAGAAGAAACTTTAAGCGTTGAAAAACTAGAAGAATTTCTCAACACATTAGGGGAAAAATAATGTCGGCAATCTATGAAGCACTTGAAAAGGCAACACTTTCATCTGACGGTGCCATGGGAACTATGCTGCAAGAGCGCGGGCTAACCGATGGTGGTGCACCAGAGTTGTGGAATGTTGAAAAGCCAGAAGAGATTGAAGCGGTGCTTGAAGCCTATGCCGCTGCTGGTGCTCGCTTTATTACAACTAATACCTTCGGTGGAACTCATGGTCGATTGGCAATGCATGGTTTAGAAGATCGGATCTTTGAACTCAACAAAGCTGGCGCAGAAATAGCTCGCACCGTTGCAGATCGACATCCAGGTTGTTTCGTCACGGGAGATATTGGACCTTCAGGAGATCTGATGGAACCCATGGGCACAATGACTTTAGAGAGTGGGCAAGCCCTTTTTGCCGAGCAAATTCGCGGTTTAGTTGCCGGTGGAGTCGATGCCATATTAATTGAAACGATGTCAGATCTCGGCGAAGTTGAAGCAGCCGTAAATGCTGCAAAAGAAGTTGCACCAGGTTTGCCAATCATTGCAACGATGAGTTTTGATACGAATCTTCGAACAATGATGGGTGTAAAACCAGGAATGGCCGTTACGCACTTAGCGGAACTTGGTGTCCGAATTATCGGTGCCAACTGCGGACGTGGAACTGATGAGATGCAGATTATTGCCCAAGAGATGGTCAACACTCGCCCCGAAGGCGTGTTCATTATTACGCAATCCAATGCGGGACTTCCTAAACTTCAAGGTGATGAATTTGTTTACGATGGAACACCTGAAGAGTTAGCAAAGTATGCAGTGAACATGAAGGCGATCGGGGTCAACATCGTTGGCTCCTGTTGTGGTTCATCTCCAGCTCACACCGCCGCAATTACTGCTGCGCTTGCATAACTATGAAGAGCAAAATACTTCTCATCGGAATCGATGGTCTTAATTTAAATAGTGCCCTTGAAGCATCACCTGCTATAGCAGCACTCAAAGACACTGCTTATTTCAGTGAGTTAACAATGCAGCCGCCAACTTGGTCTGGGCCCAGTTGGTCAACGCTTTTAACTGGTACAACACATGAACAACATGGTGTCCGTGATAACTCATTTATGGGTCACCGACTTTTGTATTTTCCAGATTTGCTTTCCCTTGCCTACTATCAGGATCAAAGCACAACAACTTTTGCCGCCGCAGGCTGGCCACCGCTCGTTGACCCCGCTGGACATGCACCAGTTATCCAAGAGCGACGTGAACAACAAAAAGCTTTTCGCCATCGTGTAATAGTTCGAGACGGCGAAACTTATGGGTACACGTTGATCGATGCGCAGATTCAGGACGCAGCGTTATATGCCATCGGTAACCATGGCCCAGATGTTAGTTTCGTTTATTTCTGTGGCGTCGATGAAGCCGGCCATGTTTACGGCTCAGTTGGGCCGGAGTACAAAGAGGCGATTGCACGAATCGATACTTACGTGGACAATCTACTCAAAGCGGTTCAGGTTCGTTCAGAGCAAGGTGAGCCTTGGCTAGTAGTAATTACTACGGATCACGGGCATCTAGATGCTGGCGGACACGGCGGAGATACTCCCCAAGAGCGTGCATCATTTGTATTTGCACAAGGTTTTGGGCGACCAAATCCAACGTGGCCACAAAGAATTGAACCGCATGATTTAACACCGTTGCTGATCGCTGAAAGGGCAGGTTAGAGATGAACTTTAATAAGGTAATTCTTTACTATGGCTTTGCTCCGATTTCAGATCCACAGGCGGTGAAGTTGTGGCAAAAAACTTTATGCGAATCATTGAACATCAAGGGACGCATTCTTATCTCGCCCCATGGCATCAACGGTACTTTGGGCGGCAACATGGATGATGTGAAAAAGTACATCAAAAACACCCGTCAATACCCAGGTTTTAAAAAGATTGATTTCAAATGGTCTGAAGGCACCGGACAAGACTTTCCTAAGCTCAAGATTAAAGTTAAAGATGAGCTCGTTGCATTCGGAAATCCAGGTGAAATAAAGGTAGATGAAAATGGTGTTATCGGTGGCGGTATTCATCTACGCCCAGAAGAAGTCAATAAGTTAGTTGAAGAGCGTGGCGATGAAGTCTTCTTCTTTGATGGCCGCAATGCGTTTGAGGCAAAAATTGGAAAATTTAAGAACGCAGTTGTACCCAATGTCACCACATCAAATGATTTTGTGAAAGAAATTGAGAGTGGTAAGTACGACCATTTGAAAGACAAGCCAGTTGTCACTTATTGCACCGGTGGAATTCGCTGTGAAATCTTGTCCGTTGTTATGAAAAATCGTGGCTTCAATGAGGTGTACCAGGTCAAGGGCGGCATAGTTCGGTATGGAAATACCTTTGGTGATGATGGACTATGGGAAGGCTCCCTCTATACCTTTGATGACCGACTAACCATTGACTTCAGCGATCACACGAAATTAATCGGTGAATGTGCACACTGCAATGGCCCAACTAAAGAGTTTAGGAACTGCCAAAAGGCCGAGTGTCACCAACTAGTTTTACTTTGCGATGCTTGTTATGAATCGCATTTAGATCGGCCTTGCAAGCACGATCGAGAAATCAAGAGAAATCGCGAACTAATTGGTTAGGCAGATTTTTTAGTCTGTCGCCAGTGGAATACATACAACGGTGCGGCAATCAATGCTGTTGTAAACGAAGTGAACATACTTTTGAACGCTTGGCGCTGGTTGAGTGATTCCTGCGATGCTAAGGCTTGAGCGCTTGGTTTAGTCGAAGAATACACATCAACATAACCTGGATCTGGAAAAATTGCATTCATTGCGCCGTTGATAAATGCAACTGTTGAGAATAAGACAACAAGCAAAGTTATTAAGCAAACCGCATACAAATAAAGAGATCGCCAATCCACGCCGTGATGTTGCGCAACCTGCGCAGGAACCTTCTTTGCAACTGCCTTTTTGACTGTAGCCATGATTGCTCCTTATTTTTAGAGTTAGTGAGTTAAAGTCACTTTAGACAAGCCTTCCGGTGCATCAGGGTCGAATCCAGATGCAACGGCAAATTCAAGTGCAAATCTTTGCAAAACCAAGGCATCAACAAGTGTTGCAGCAATCTCATCGTCACAGTTCGAACCTGCCAGAACAATGTCATCAGCTGCTGGATTCCCGCCATTACCAATCCAGAAAATACGGGGCGATATTGTTCGAATCTTTGTTGTTGCTTCTTGGATCGATTCGATGGGTAGATGCTTGGGTGCCACAATAAAAACTTGAGTCTCTTCGGTCAGGGCAGAGATTGGGCCATGAAGATAATCCGCGGTTGAAAGTCCTTGAACAGAGACTTTAGAGGTCTCCTGAATTTTTAATGCCGCTTCGCGGGCATTGGGATATGCAAAACCGCGCCCCAGAATCACAATCTCATGATTACGGTTAGTAGCTGATACAGCCAGAGAGACTAAATCTTTCGTAGAACAAATCCGTTGTGCCTCACTAATAATTTGCTCTGCATTGAAAACTCTGCCAGTCCACGTAGCGACCAATAGGAATGAGATCAATAGTTGTGCGTTGTATGACTTGGTAGCTGCTACTGCTAATTCCGGACCCGCAAGTAACGGAAAATGATGGTGAGCAATCTTCGCTAGAGGTGATGTCTCGTCATTTGTCATGGCAATTAAATAAGCATTAGCGGCACGTGCCGCAGTTGCAAAGTGAACTAAATCTGGCGATTGTCCACTCTGGCTAATTGCTATCACCAATGTGTGCGCGTATTTGAGCTCTGCACCATAAATTGTTACCGAAGATGGCGACGTTAGCCCGACTGGTAGACCAATCTGAGTCTCAATGAGATATTTCAAATAGTGGGCAGCGTTATCTGATGTCCCGCGGGCTAAAATAAGAACCGATTGAATTTTCTCAGTAGTGAGTAAATCTTTAATTGAATCGAATCCGGACAAATCGCTCAATATCGAAGTGAAAACCGAAGGTGTTTCTGCGATTTCCGAAGACATAATCGCTCCAAGTTGCTTCATGTGACTATCATCCCACAACAAAATAAACTATTGTTCAACTTATGGTGCTCGCAGTCGATTTAGGTCAATCTGGCACCCGAATTCGCATGGGTGATGTGGCAATCAAATCAACTCGCGGCAAACTTGCTGGTGAACATCCACTGCCTGCTCTCCGTGCAGTCTTTGAAGGCCTTGAAAAATTAACGACCGATGTGGTTGCACTTTCTTGCACAGGATTTAGTGGAATCGTAACCGACCCAACTCCATTTTCTTCACTGTGCTACGAATTCTTTGGTGCAACGAAAACTGTTGTTATCGATGACGGTTTAGCTGGGTTTATCGGCGCATTACAGGGATCTCAGGGAGTAGTTTTATCAATTGGTGGCGGTGTCGTTTCTATTGGTGGGCGCGAGGGAAAGTTTGCACATCGAGATGGACTCGGCAGCACTTTTGGTGACGAAGGTGGTGGTTTCTGGCTCGGAAAATTAGGAATCACGAAGGCACTTGGAATCCGACAAGGTCGCGGTAGTGATCTCGACTTTTTGCAAGCGCTTGACGCTCAAGTGCAGGCTTATGACACGCTCGACGTAAAGAATGGGTCAGATGCAGCGACACTTGCAATTACGTCGGCGCGCGCAGTATTAGATGCTGCAGATACAGGCATTAAAACCGCGCTCGAGATTCGAAATGAGGGAGCATATTTACTAGCTCAAACCGTAGTTTCTTCATGGACAGGTGCAAGTGGATTATTAAATGAGTCTCCTGAAATTGCCATACAAGGTGGTCCATCTCGAAACGAGAGTTATGTCGAAACGATTCAGTCAAATATTAGTAAACAAATACCGAATGCGAAGTTTGTAACCGCTCGTGGTGATAACTTAGATGGCGCACAATGGATAGCCGAAAACATGATTGATGATTCTCCTCCCTTAATGCGGTGGGGTCATGAATATTAAAAATTTACGTTACTCAAAAGGGTGGATTGTTGCCCTTGCAACGATTATCGGTTTGATTTTCGGTGCATACACCTTCATTAATCGAGCCGTTACAACGCATGTTTATGTCACTAACTGCGGTTCGGTAGATTACAAGCCCACCATTTTAATAAAATTTTGTGCCGATGCAGGAGTGCAAATTACCCAAATTGAATGGGAATCATGGAGTTCGGAAAAGGCTGAAGGTATTGGCGTGTATGAGATTAATGATTGCGAACCAAGTTGTGTTGACGGAAAACTTCATCATGCAACTGTGGAGATTACTTTGAGTAAAAGTAAGAGCATAAGTGGCAAAGAAACGCTGACATTCATTTCGATTAAGACTAAAGATGGTAAGACCCTTCCTTTAAGTAGCTCGCCTAGTGATGCCTGGCCCCTTGAATTAGCTGGTTAAAGTAAGCCGAACTCATTTGCTTTTGCGACTAACTCTTCACGGACATTGGGATGTGCGGCATGGTGAATGATGTTAATTGCTTGATCATTTTGTGAATGCCCAAAACAAGCGGCAACTCCCTGCTCTGTTACGACATAAGAGTGTTGGAAATGAGTGATGTTGCTCTGCAAACGGGGAACTATCGTTGAGACATTTGCTTTTGGATGCCAGGAAGGCAAAGCAACAAATGATTGGCCGCCACGACTATGAAGTGCGCCTACGATGAAATCTGTGGATCCGCCAAAACCACTATAAATCTTTCCGCGCACATGGCTAGCGTTTGCTTGGTCAAATAAATCCACTTCTAGAGCGCTGTTAATAGAAGTCATCTTTGCTTGGCGAGAAATTTGAGATGGATCGTTTGTTCTTTCGGTTCTGAGCATTCTTACTTTTTTATTCAGATCTAGCCACTGATATAACTCAGAACTACCAAAGATAAAGGAAGCAGTGATGAGAATTTCATCATCCAATGTTCCGGCTTTGCTCAGTTCGAGAACACCGTCTGAAAACATCTCTGTCCAAATTCGCATACCTTTTCTATCTTTAAGTGCCATGAGTACCGCATCTGGTACTCCACCAATACCTAACTGCAAAGTTGAATTATCCTCAATTAAACTGGCAATTCGGCTGCCAATCTCTGCCTGGATATCAGTTATTGGCGCAATAGGTTTCTCTTGTAATGGCTCATCAACCTCAACTAAATAGTCGATTTCACTCTCATAAATCTGTGCATCCCCATAGGTATAAGGCATCTGCTTATTGGATTGAGCTATGACTAGACCACCATGTGCACGTGCAGTTTCAATCGACCGTGGCAAAATATTGACTTCAGTCCCGAGGCTAACCGTGTCAAAACGTTTTTGTGACGTATGCAGAAAAACAACATCTGGCCGATAAAAATTACGGATTAAGACAGGTAATAGTGAAAGCCTGGAAGGTATGTAATCAAGTCGCGGGTGATTGCGCATTGCAGGGCCAACGAAGGCGGTTTCATAGGTAATCCCGTCTCGATTTGGAATATCACCATGTGCATTGAGCATGTGTAGTTTGAACTCAGGAATAACATCATTTGCAATTTTTAACAACGTTTGTGGAGCTGAAAAATTACCTGAAGCAATTATCCTGGGGTTACTAGGTAAATTCGCAAGAATAGATTTCAGCTGATCTGAATTTATTACTCGCATGAGGCTATTCTATGCCTCGCGCGTTATATCATCGTGGTGAGGTGATTAACAATGTTGCAGCTAAAAATAGAATTCCAACTGCTGAAATAGCGGTTAAAGCTCGACGTACTTTCGGTCTTGCCAATGTAGTGGTAGCCCTCCCAATTATGCTTATAAGGAATGTGTACCACGAGGCAGAAACAATTGCCTGAACGATTGAGAGCGAAAATATTCCCCACCCTAAATTGAAATCTTTCGGTACAAATGCAGGTATAAAAGCAACGGCAAATACTGCAGCTTTTACATTTGTTAAGTTAGTGACTAAGCCGAGTCTGAAAGCGGGGCCTAAACCCTGCTTTGTATTGCCTTCGAAATCAAATTTTCCGAATTCTTTACGCAAAGACCAAAGAGTTTGCAAGGCTAAGAATGTTAAGAAAACTACACCGGCATATTTGAGAGCAGCATATGCCGTCTCAGATCGTGCAAAGATTTGTGACAAACCAATAGCCGACGCAATTCCCCAAAAAACTAACGCGCTACTCGTACCAACAAGTGTCGTATAAGCAGTTTTAGTTCCACCAACAATTGCTTGACGTAAAATCATTGCCACTGTTTGACCTGGAACAAGCGCCAATAAAAAGGCAGTTGCAATGAAGGCAGGAAGAACCTTCATCAGTGAAACCATACGTAGCCCCGAAGGGATTCGAACCCTCGTAGCTGACTTGAGAAGCCAGAGTCCTAGGCCGCTAGACGACGGGGCCGTGCCTGAAAAATATAACTAGGACAAAACATATTAAGTTGTACGTGCTTGGTGCGCTGGGGTACCAGGACTCGAACCTAGACTTACTGAACCAGAATCAGCAGGGCTGCCAATTACCCCATACCCCAAGTTGCTTATACTGCAGTGGCAAAGAATACCGTATCGATTAGAGTGTTAATGCCGCCGCAATTCTCGATAAAGAGGCTGCTTTACCTAATAACTCCATTGACTCAAAGAGCGGCGGAGAAATTGTGCTGCCGGTAGTTGCGATACGGACTGCACCAAAAGCTATTCGGGGTTTTAGACCCATCTCCTCAATAAGCGAGGCCCGAAGCGCTGCTTCGATTGCTTCGTGCGTCCAATCGGTGATTGGCTCTAGTTCTTTTAGTGAACGCGCAAGGACATCCTTAGCACCTGATTCAGTGACCTTTGAAAGGCTTTCTGGCTCAATCGCAAAATCCTTAACGAAGAGAAATTTAAGCATCGCTGGAATCTCACTCAACATAATGATGCGCTCTTGAATAATAGGTAGAGCCCGTTTGACAAGCGCTACCTCATCTTCTGCCCCACTAATTACCTGGGCCTTAATAAGGAATGGGAGTGCCCACGTTAAGAAATCGTCAATAGTTAATGCTCGAATCTTGTCACCGTTTATCGCTTCAAGTTTTTTCATATCAAAACGGGCAGGTGAGCTATTTACTTTTTCAACCGTAAAGAGTTCACACAGTTCTTTCATAGTAAGGTTCTCACGATCATCTCCTGGAGACCAACCTAAAAGTGCCAGGTAGTTACATATTGCCTCAGGCAAAAATCCTTTATCACGATACCAAGCGATGGACACTTCACCATTTCGTTTCGAAAGTTTTGCATTATCAGCACCCATAACAAATGGAAGGTGCGCAAAGACTGGATAGTCCTCCAGTGAAACTCCCATTGCTTGGTAAACGCGAATCTGACGAGGTGTTGATGAGAGTAGATCCTCTCCACGCAAAACGTGGGTAACCTTCATCAAAATATCATCGACGGCAACGGCAAGTGTATAAAGCGGTGATCCATCGGCACGAACTAAGACGAAGTCTGGAACAAACTTATGATCAAAGGCCATTTCTCCGCGGATTAAATCATTAAAAGTAGTTCCGCCATCTGGCATACGCATGCGAACAACGGCTGCACGTCCTTGAGTCTTGTACGCTGCGATTTGCTCGACTGTTAAGTCACGGCAATGCCCGTTGTAACCTGGCGCTTGATTCGCTGCACGTTGGGCTTCGCGAACTGCTTCTAACTCCTCAGGCGAGCAGTAACAGTGATAAGCATCTTTTTGTTCAATAAATTTAGCTGCCCAGTGAGCATAAATATCCAAGCGTTGAGATTGTAAGTATGGGCCATTATCGCCACCAACTTCTGGACCTTCATCCCAATCAAGTCCCAGCCATTTAAGCGTATCGATTGCCGCATTAATGTACTCATCGGTCACGCGAGTTGTATCGGTATCTTCGATACGAAAGAGGAAAGTTCCTCCCGTATGACGGGCATAAGCCCAATCAAAGAGAGCAGTACGAATATTTCCAACATGCAAATCTCCAGTTGGCGAAGGAGCAAAACGAACTTTAATTTTCTTACTCACCGTTGACTCACTTTGTTTGTTAATTCGCCAAGTCCCTCAATATGCATAGTTGTGGTTCCACCAGCAATCATTGGCCCAATGCCAGCTGGAGTTCCTGTCAAAATAATGTCCCCCGGTAATAAGGTCATCACTCGAGATACAAAATTAATAATCTCGGGGACTTTAAAAATCATATCGCTGAGTTGAGCTGACTGCTTGATTTCACCATTTACTGTGGCGGTAATCTTTTGAGTCCCAGGTATAAAATCAGTATCTATCCAAGGACCAATTGGACAGAACGTATCAAAACTCTTAGCACGGGTCCATTGACCATCTTTTTGTTGTAGGTCGCGAGCCGTCACATCATTAGCGATTGTGTAACCAAAGATCACGTCATTGACTCGTTCAATTGGGACATCTTTACAAAGTCGACCGATAACAATTGCGAGCTCTGATTCATGATCTATGCGCTCTGACATCTCTGGCCAAACAATTGTGTCCTGTGGACCTATGACTGAAGTATTTGGCTTAAGGAAAATGATTGGTTCATCGGGAACAACCCCACCCATCTCAGCGGCATGATCGGCATAGTTTTTACCCACACAAACAACTTTTGAGCGAGGAATCACAGGTGCTAAGAGACGTACTTTGCCTAGTTCGATGATTGCGGCAGTCTTTTGGATGCCCGAATAAACTGGATCTCCAGTGATGACATGAATTAATCCATCATCTTCTAAGATGCCGAAAAGTGGATCGCTACCAAGGCCTGCATCAGGACCAGGAGAAAAACGAACGATACGCATTAGGCGATTCTATCGCTTATTCGTGGTCTTCAATTTCAGTCTCTAACCGTTCAATCAATACGCTACTAATTCGACGACGGCGCCCCAAAGGTCTTTCCGATGTGATTGTCCAACCATTAAGCGAAACAGTACTTCCAGCAATTGGAACTCTTCCAAGCTTTTGAGCCATGAGTCCACCTATCGTGTCAACATCTTCAAAATCTGATTCATTGATTTCAATCTTTAACTCGTCGGCTAAATCCTCTATATGAAGGGACGCTTTAGCCCGGGCTTTATCAGGTGAAAGCCAAGTGAAGTGATCTTCTCCGTCATCAAATTCATCTTCAATTTCACCAACGATTTCTTCAATAATATCTTCAATAGTAATGATTCCAGCAGTGCCACCATACTCATCAACAACTACGGCCAAGTGAATCTGATCTCGCTGCATCTCTTTTAATAACTCATCTGCCATTTTAATCTCTGGAATAAAATTTGCTGGGCGCATATGTTGTTCGATATTCTCACTTTGCTCAGCTTCATGATGATCTAAAGCGCGTTTAGCTAAATCTTTCACGTAAACAATTCCAATGATGTTATCAGGTCCAGTTCCTACGACTGGAATTCTTGAAAATCCAGATCGCAGTGCTAGTGAGAGACCTTGGCGTAAAGATTTATCTTTTTCAATCCATACCATTTCAGTACGAGGTACCATTAGTTCACGCACTAGCGTATCGCCAAGCTCAAAAACTGAGTGAATCATCTCGTGTTCATCAGACTCAACGAGTCCACGCTCATGTGCTTGGTCTACAAGATCACGTAACTCTGCTTCTGAAGTAAATGGTCCGGAACGAAAACCTTTACCTGGGGTAATCGCATTTCCAACTGTTATCAGAAGTTTCGTAACTGGCCCTAATAAAATCGCAAGACCATAAGCCACAATAATTCCTGAGCGCGCATACTTATGTGGCTGCTGCTTGCCTAAAGTTCGTGGCCCCACGCCCACAACAACGTAGGAAAGTACAACCATAATCAAGACAGTTAACGCCATAGCTTGCGCCGATGGATAATTGCGCAGCAAAATTGAGGCTAGCAAAACGGTTGCGGTAAATTCACACAATTTGCGAACGAGGAGAATTACATTGAGGTAGCGCGCTGGCTGGGCGCTGTATTTGCGCAATAGCGCTCCTCCACGCTTTCCTTCGAGCTCCTCAACAACGATTCGTGAAATTGAGGTAAGCGCAGATTCACTCGCTGCCAGAAAACCGGCAAAAGCCAGGAGCGTGATGATGCTAATTATTGCAATTGGACTCATTGGGATTGCTTCCATTTCTTTACTAAATCTTCTTGCAACGCAAACATCACGCGCTCTTCGGCTGGGTCAGCGTGGTCATAGCCAATAATGTGTAACAACCCGTGCGTTGCCAAAATATAAATTTCATGTTCAATTGAATGTCCAGCCACCTTGGCTTGCTCTGCTGCAAAGTCAGGACTAATCATGATGTCGCCTAGAGTTACAGCATCACCCACATTTTCTGGCATATCCATTGGGAAAGAAAGCACATCTGTGCTACCGGGTTCATCCATCCACTTAATATGGAGCTCGGTCATGTAATCATCATCGATAAAGCCAACACTTAAATCGCACTCTGGATTAAGTTCGAGCTGGCCCATTGCAAATGTGAGCAATGAATTTACTTCATTGCTGGGCACTAATCGCCCTGAAGAGTTCGTTACTTCTATGCTCATTTATTGTCGAATCGGGCGTAGTGCTTGGCGTTGCTCATCAAAATTATCATAAGCCTTAACAATATCCCCAATTAATCTATGTCGAACAACGTCTTCGGCAGTTAACTCAAGAAACGCAATGTCATCTATATCGCCTAAAATATCTCGAACCACACGAAGCCCAGAATGTTGACCATTAGGTAAATCCACTTGAGTAACGTCGCCAGTGATAACCATTTTTGATCCGAACCCAAGACGAGTTAAAAACATCTTCATCTGCTCAGGTGTGGTGTTCTGGGCTTCATCCAGAATGATGAATGCATCATTAAGAGATCGTCCACGCATATATGCAAGTGGTGCGACTTCAATAACCCCTGACTGCATTAAGCGCGGAACTGTATCGATATCGATCATGTCATGGAGTGCATCAAATAATGGGCGCAGGTAAGGATCGATTTTTTCACTCAAGGTCCCTGGCAAAAATCCTAAATGCTCACCAGCTTCTACCGCAGGTCTAGTCAAGATTAT
>WLMW01000026.1 GCA_009700025.1 Actinomycetota bacterium | reverse complement strand
CGCGGGGTTAAATCCTTCGAGTTAGCCGGCCAGTTAGGCATGGCACCGTGGCAGATTGATAAAGCGCGTCGCCAGCTCCATCGATGGTCGCCAGGGGCGATAGCCGATGCCGTCGGATTCATCGCAACTGCCGATGCCGAGGTCAAAGGTGCGGCCAGTGATCCCATTTACGCTCTAGAAAAAGCGATAACTCGCATCGCTTCGGCTAAATCAGCTATTTAAGGCAATTTGACCGTAAGGGTCGCTCATCCGTACTCTTATCCTCTGCCCGTCGCCATTTGAGCGGGCTTAATTGAACTGGAGTAACACGTGTACGCAATCGTTAAAGCTGGCGGCCGCCAGGAAAAAGTCGCAGTTGGCGACACAGTCACCGTCGATCGTATGGCCGCGGCTGTTGGTGCAACTGTCTCATTTCCTGCCTTGCTCGTAGTAGATGGCGCAACTGTTACAACAGATGCTGCAGCCCTAGCGGCAGTAAAGGTAACTGGAGAAGTTCTTGAAGAGACCAAGGGTCCGAAGATTGACATCTTGCGTTACAAGAACAAAACAGGCCACCGTCGTCGTCAAGGCTTTCGTGCAAAGCTCACACGCGTAAAAATTACCGCCATCAACGGCGCGAAGTAAGGGAGAGACAGTAAATGGCAAGTAAGAAGGGTGTCTCCTCGACACGTAACGGTCGCGATTCAAATCCACAGTATTTAGGTATCAAGCGCTTTGGTGGTCAAGAAGTTAATGCAGGCGAGATTTTGGTTCGTCAGCGTGGAACACATTTTCACCCAGGTAAAAACGTAGGACGCGGTAAGGATGACACGCTATTTGCACTCGCTGCAGGTGCAGTCGAATTCGGTCGCGCTCGCGGACGCCGTGTAGTGAACGTTGTTCCCGCCGTTTAATTTAGGTTTCTCATACAAAGAGCGAGCCGCGAATCGTGGCTCGCTTTTTTATTTTTAGCTTGGAAGTTCTATTAGAAGGGAGTATCGAACATGACAACTTTTGTTGATCGTGTAACTCTCTACGCCACTGCAGGCAAAGGTGGCGATGGTTGCGTTTCGGTAAAGCGTGAAAAATTCAAACCACTCGGCGGGCCAGATGGCGGAAATGGTGGCCGCGGTGGCGATGTAATTTTGGTCGTTGACCCATCGGTCACAACACTTTTAGATTTTCACCACTCGCCTCACCGTAAAGCAACGTCCGGCCACCAAGGTTATGGCGATCGCAAAGATGGTTATCAAGGTGATGATTTAATTCTTGGTGTTCCAAACGGCACCGTTGTTTTAGATAGTAATGGCGAACAAATTGCAGATTTAGTTGGCAATGGAACAGTATTTATTGCAGCCCAAGGTGGACATGGTGGACTTGGCAATTTAGCTCTTGCTTCATCGCGGCGACGTGCTCCAGGTTTTGCATTACTTGGTGAACCAGGTGAAGAGCGCACACTTTTATTAGAGCTCAAATCAGTTGCCGATATTGCACTTGTTGGATTTCCAAGTGCCGGAAAGTCCTCATTGATCGCAGCAATTTCAGCTGCGCGTCCAAAGATTGCTGATTATCCATTCACTACATTGGTCCCTAATTTAGGTGTCGTCCAAGCTGGTGAGACACGATTTACTGTTGCCGATGTTCCAGGATTAATTCCTGGTGCAAGCCAAGGTAAGGGTCTGGGTTTGGAATTTTTGCGCCATGTCGAACGCTGCGTTGCATTAGTACATGTTCTTGATTGCGGAACTTTAGAGACTGATCGTAATCCAGTTCAAGATTTAGAAGTAATCGAAAATGAACTTGCCCAATATGGTGGACTTGAAGATCGAGTTCGTATCATCGCCCTGAATAAAATCGACCTACCTGATGGACAGGCAATGGCTGACATGGTTGCAAGTGAACTGCGCGAAAAGGGTTATGAGGTCTATCCTGTTTCTGCCGCTTCTCGTGCTGGTCTGCAAGAACTGACTTATGCAATGGCACGACAAATTCAAAAAGATCGCGCTGCTGCAGTGGTTGAAGAACGTACTCGAATTGTTTTGCGCCCAGTGGCAGTTGATGATTCTGGTTTTGCTGTCAAAGCAAATGCAGATGGTTCATTTACTGTTCGTGGTAAAAAGGTAGAACGCTGGGTTCGCCAGACAAACTTTAAAAACGCCGAAGCAATTGGGTATCTCGCCGATCGTTTGGCACAACTAGGTGTCGAAAAAGACTTGTTCAAAAAAGGTGCAGTAGCAGGCAGCGAAGTACGCATTGGTGATGGTGCGACCGAAGTTGTTTTTGATTGGGAGCCAACAATCGAAGCTGGTGCAGAGCAATTGGCTGGCCATTTGCACCGCCGCGGCGAGGACTCACGCCTTGAATCGACTTGGGCGCAAAGTGAGCGCGTCGAAGTTGAAGATATTTTGACCGATGATGAAATCGCCAAACAGTGGGAGTACAACGTATCTGACCCCCACACGCCTAAACTTTCACCACCAATTATTGAAGAAACCACAGAGGATGGAGATGCCAAGTGAGCCGAGAGCAGATTACCTCTGCACGCCGCATCGTCATCAAAATTGGCTCATCCTCGCTTACAGGTAAAGCTGGTTCGCAATTAGATGCATCTGCAGTTGAAAAACTTGTTGATGTTGTCGCAACGTGCAAATCACGTGGCGCAGAAGTCGTCGTCGTTTCATCAGGTGCAATTGCTGCTGGTCTTGCACCTCTTGGTTTAACGTCGCGGCCAAAGGATTTAGCAACGCAACAAGCTGCCGCTTCAGTAGGTCAAGGCTTACTCATCGCACATTACACACAAAGTTTTGCTAAGCACACGATTACTGCCTCGCAGGTTCTGATTACAACCGAAGATGTTGTGCGCCGCTCCCATTATCAAAATGCTCAACGTACGTTGTATCGACTTCTTCAGCTCGGTGTCGTGCCGGTCATAAATGAGAACGATTCGGTCGGCACACAAGAGATTCGTTTTGGTGACAATGATCGATTGGCAGCTCTAGTTGCTTTGCTTATTGGTGCTGATTTATTAGTTTTAGTCTCTGATATTGATGCTTTATATGATGCACCACCAACGCAAGATGGTGCAAAAGCAATCCATGACGTAAGCAATATTTCCGCTATTGAGAATGTTGTACTTGGTGGTGCTGGATCTGCAGGTGTCGGCAGTGGCGGAATGGTTACCAAAGTAGAAGCTGCGCGCATTGCGACAAGTGCAGGCATTCCAATGCTGTTAACCTCTTTAAATGATGTTGCACTCACCATGACTGGTGCTGAACTAGGTACGTACTTTCATGCCCAAGCGAATAAAACTACGTCCAGACTTTTATGGTTGGCACACGCAACAACAACACAAGGGCAGTTGGTTCTTGATTCTGGCGCAGTGACGGCGATTTTGGAGCGTGGAGTATCGCTGTTGCCTGCCGGAGTGACTGCTGTCAATGGCCATTTCATTGCTGGTGATGCGGTCGAGTTAGTTGGGCCAGATTTAAAAGTGATTGCTCGCGGACTTGTGGCATTTGATAGTGATGAGATTCCAACAATGCTTGGACGATCAACGAAGGAACTCGCCCAGGCATTGGGTGCCGAATACGAACGCGAGCTAGTTCATCGTGATGATTTAGTTCTTCTCTGAAATCTCTTTGAGAACTGCTGCAATCTTAGGGCTCACACCGTCGGCGCTGGTAGGCATATTGCTCAGCTTAACTATCACTGTGTCATGGAGCGCGTCTTGATAAATATATTGCCCGTGTAATCCGAGCATCAGATTCACTCCTGGATAGGGGTGCCACATTTGTGCGCCATAACCCCAACCGTAATCCAAAGTTACTGCAGGCACAGAAAGTCGAGCTTTCCAGGACGTGCTTGCGATAGTTGGCAGACCAGACATCAAAGATTGACCAACACGAGCATAATCTCGAGCTGTTGCATTAAAACAACAGAAAGCTTTTTCATGGCCACCAACTTTATCAACATTCCAAGTTGCGTCGTAATCTGCACCTACTTTTTGCCAGATTCGTTTGCTAAAGACATCAGCTAACTTTTCACCTGTGGTTTTTTGAATGATAAGTCCAAGTAATTGCGTATTTACACTGCGGTATTCCGGAAATGTTCCAGGCTCTTCTTTCATTTTGCGATTGTGCATTAGAAACCAATCTAGATCCGTTGAAGCATACATTTGCGCAATTGCAACACCCCAACCGCTTGGTCCAGTTGGGTAATTATCTGAAACCCCTATACCTGAATTCATATCGAGTAAATCTTTAATAGTCACTTTGTCAAAAGATGAACCTGCCTTAAACTCAGGCAAAATACTTACAAAAGTATCGCTCTCTTTAATTGTTCCCTCATCAATTAACTGCCCAATTACCAATGACGTCATGGTCTTTGCAACTGAATACGATGGAAGTACAGTTGATATCGAAGCGCCATTCCAATAACGCTCATAAGTAATTTTCCCACCGCGTATTACTAGAAAAGCATTTGTATTTGTCTCATTTAAAAAATTTTCAAAATCTTGTTTCTTGCCATTCCAAATTACCTGATCAATTTCTTCAGAAACTCCTTTTTCCCAGGTGGTATTGGCATTTGGTCGAGCCATGATTGTGTGAAAAGGCATCAGGTTGGGAGTCTTTGAAGCTGGAGCTAGTCCCAATTTTATTGTGGCAATTGGCTCGGGGTATCTAATCGCCTTTGTTAAGCCGAAGAGAGCTACGTAAAGGACTATGAGTACGACAATAAATTTGCGGATTAATTTGAGCACGGCAACAACCTAACACCCGATAGGCTTGCCCGCATGGATGCCAAAGCCCTGATTTCGCAGTTAGCTGATTCTGCACGCTTGGCTGCACGCACTTTAAGCGTTGCTACTGGTGCAGAGCGTAAAGCTGCGCTGCTTGTCATAGCCGATGCTATAGAAGCTCATTGCGAGCAGATAATTAGTGCAAATGAATTAGATATGGAGCGCGGAAGAGCTGCAGATCTCAATCCATCGCTGCTTGATCGACTGCTATTAACCCCTGCGCGAGTAAAAGGAATTGCCGATGGCGCACGCCAGGTAGCGGCCCTTGAGGATCCACTGGGGAAAACTTTGCGTGAATCAGTTTTGCCGAACGGGATAGAACTCAAGCAGATTTCAGTTCCTTTTGGAGTCATTGGAATGGTTTATGAGGCACGACCAAATGTCACCGTTGATGCAGCAGTCATTCTATTAATGTCAGGTAATGCAGCTCTGCTGCGTGGATCATCAAGTGCAGCAGAAAGTAATCAAATTCTAGTTACCGTAATGCGAGATGCTTTAGCAACCACAAAAATTTCACCTGATGTTATTGCGTTAGTACCATCCGATGATCGCGAAACAGTAAAGGCTTTACTTAATGCACGCGGAAAAGTTGACTTAGTTATTCCCCGTGGGAGTGCAGCATTGATTCGTATGGTCGTTGACGATTCCACTGTTCCAACAATTGAAACTGGCGCAGGTGTGTGTCATGTCTACATTGATGAATTTGCTGATCTTAAAAAAGCGCTGCCAATTATAATTAACTCGAAAGTGCAACGACCAAGTGTCTGTAATGCTGCTGAAACCCTGCTTGTGCATTCAAACATCGCTGAGAAATTTGTTCCTATAGCTTTGGCAGCACTTAACGAGGCCGGAGTGATTTTGCACTGCGATGCAGATTCACTGGCCCTTACTAGAAATATTCCTGCCAGCCTTGCCACTGATGAAAACTGGTCAACCGAATACGGAACTTTAGAGATGAATGTGGCAATCGTTGATTCTGTCGATGCGGCAAGTGATCATATTGCCAAGTACGGAACCCAACACACCGAAGCAATCGTGACGGAAAATAAGGAGAATGCTGCCCGCTTTATTGCTTTGAGTGATTGTGCTGCAGTAATGGTAAATACATCAACGCGCTTTACTGATGGTGAGCAGATGGGCTTTGGTGCAGAAATCGGGATTTCTAATCAGAAACTGCACGCTCGCGGGCCAATGGGATTGGAAGCAATGACAACGACCACGTGGATAGTTACGGGTAACGGTCAGATTCGCAGTTAGCCTGCGAATTAATTAGACTCCACCACCATGAGCAGCCTTTTCCGCGACGATGTCGCAAACCTTGCGCGCCTTGCTCGTATTGAAATGAGTGAAGAAGAGCTTGTTAGCCTCTCCAATGAATTTACTGTAATTCTTGATGCCGTTGCTCGAGTGCAAGAAGTTGCTGGTGCAGATGTCGAACCCACTTCACACCCTCTGCCACTTCGCAATGTTTTTCGTAGCGATGTAGTTATTCCATCGCTCACACCTGATGAGGCATTATCTGGAGCACCCGCTCAAGAAGAATCTCGCTTTCGCGTTCCACAGATTCTTGGTGAAGAAGCATGATTCACTTATCTGCTGCCCAAATGGTGGCAAAACTTGCAAATGGTGAGACAACCTCAGTTGCGCTAACGCAAGCGCATCTTGAACGAATTAATACTGTTGATGCTGATGTTCACGCATTTTTATTTGTTGACAATGAAGGTGCATTGAAGCAAGCAGCAGAAGTTGATGCTAAACGCGCAGCGGGAGAAAAACTTGCTCCATTAGCGGGAGTACCACTTGCACTCAAAGATGTGATGACACAAAAAGGAATTCCTACAACTGCTGGCTCAAAAATTTTAGAAGGCTGGCGACCACCGTATGACTCAACCGTTGTTGCCAAACTGAAAGCCAATAACATTGTTATTTTGGGTAAGACCAATATGGATGAGTTTGCTATGGGCTCATCTACTGAAAACTCGGCATATGGGCCAACGCATAACCCGTGGGATCTAACGCGAATTCCAGGCGGCTCTGGCGGAGGGTCTTCGGCCGCATTGGCCGCTTTTGAAGCACCGCTTGCTATTGGAACTGATACTGGCGGCTCTATTCGCCAACCCGCAGCTGTTACCGGAACAGTTGGCGTTAAGCCAACGTATGGCGCAGTCTCTCGCTATGGGCTCATCGCATTTTCATCTTCATTAGATCAGGCAGGACCATGTGCGCGAACCGTTTTAGATGCTGCACTCTTACATGAGGCTATTGCCGGTCATGATCCAAAAGATTCAACGAGCATTAACGCACCAGTGCCACAAGTCGTTGCTGCGGCAAAATCTGGTGACGTTAAAGGCATGAAAATCGGTGTTGTTAAAGAGCTCAATGGTGATGGTTATCAGAGCGGTGTTCGTACCAGATTTGAAGAGTCACTTGAATTGCTAGCTGCTGCAGGCGCAGAAATTGTCGAAGTATCTGCACCTAATTTTGAATACGCACTTGCGGCATACTATTTAATTGCACCATCTGAGTGTTCATCTAATTTAGCTCGCTTCGATGCGATGCGCTACGGACTACGTATTGGTGATGTGGATGGCGCATCGGCAGAATCAGTCATGAACTTAACTCGCGAAATTGGCTTTGGTCGCGAAGTTAAGCGCAGAATTATTCTTGGTACATATGCACTTTCCTCAGGCTATTACGATGCATATTATGGAAGTGCACAAAAAGTGCGCACTTTAATTACTCAAGATTTTAATAGAGCTTTTGAAAAGTGCGATGTTATGGTTTCGCCAACTTGCCCAACCACTGCCTTTAAAATTGGTGAAAAATCAAATGATCCAATTGCAATGTATTTAAATGACATCGCAACTATTCCGGTGAACATGGCTGGGATTGGCGGCATGTCTTTGCCCGCAGGTTTAGCACCAGAGGATGGCCTGCCAGTTGGTTTTCAGATTATGGCACCAGCTATGCAAGATCAACGTATGTATTTAGTTGGAGCAGCACTTGAAGCGGCTCTGCTCACTAAGTGGGGAGCACCATTGCTTTCACAGGCTCCAGCATTGGCAGGAAAATAATGGCACTGAGTTATTACGATGTAATTGCTAAGTACGAACCAGTACTTGGTCTTGAAGTTCACGTTGAACTCAACACGAAATCGAAAATGTTTTGTGGTTGCAGCACAATTTTTGGTGGTGAACCAAATACTCAAACATGCCCAGTCTGTTTGGCGCTACCTGGTGCTTTGCCAACGGTCAATGAAAAAGCTATTGAATCCACCATCAAGATCGGCTTAGCTCTCAACTGCTCAATTGCACCGTTTAGCCGCTTTGCTCGTAAAAATTACTTCTATCCCGATATGCCAAAGAATTTTCAGATCTCTCAGTACGACGAGCCAATCTGCGTAAATGGTTATGTCGATGTTGAAATTGAGACCGATGAAGGTCCTAAGAGTTTTCGCATCGAAATCGAGCGCGTACACATGGAGGAAGACACAGGTAAGTCACTCCACGTTGGTGGGGCAACTGGGCGCATCCATGGCGCTGAATACTCACTTCTCGATTACAACCGTGCAGGGATTCCATTAGTCGAAATTGTTACCAAAATTGTTCCAGGCACCGGAAAATATGCACCGGAAGTTGCAAAGGCGTATGTTGCGGAGCTCCGTGATGTTTTGAGATCCCTCGGTGTAAGTGATGTAAAGATGGAACAGGGCTCACTTCGCTGCGATGCTAACGTCTCACTTCGATTAATCGGTGCTCAAACCCTTGGTACTCGTAGTGAGACCAAAAATGTTAACTCACTGCGCTCTGTCGAGCGCGCGATTCGTGGAGAGATGATTCGTCATGCCGAGCTTTTAAATAAAGGCGAAAGAGTCGTTCAAGAGACGCGTCACTTCCAAGAAGATACTGGTTTAACGCGCTCTGGTCGCTCAAAAGAGCAGGCGGAGGATTACCGTTATTTCCCAGAGCCCGATTTAGTGCCAGTCGCACCAGATGCGACGTGGATTGAAACTTTACGTGCTGGCTTACCAGAACGACCATCGATTCACCGTAAACGTCTGCAAGAGGCATGGGGAGTGCCCGATAAGGAGATGGCGGCGATGATTAACGCCGATGTCTTAAATATCGTTGAGGCAACGGTTAATTTAGGTGCAGATCCAACTAAGGCTCGCAGTTGGTGGCTCGGTGAAATCTCACGTATTGCAAACGATAAAGATGTAGCGATCACAGATTTAACAATTAGACCCAGCGACGTTGCTGAAATCGTGGCACTAGTTAATGCAGGAGAGCTCACCGATAAGTTAGCTCGCCAAGTTATTGAGGGTGTTATTGCAGGCGAAGGAGGGCCAGCGGTAATTATTGCCGCCCGAGGAATAAAAGTCGTTAACGATGATGGTGCACTCATGGCAGCGATTGAAAAGGTCTGCGCCGAGCAGCCAGAGACTGCTGAAAAAATTCGTAATGGGCACTTACCTGCAGCGGGTGCCTTAATTGGCGCGGTCATGAAAGAGACAAAGGGCCAAGCAGATGCCGCACGTGTTCGCACACTTCTTTTAACCCACCTAGGCCAGGGCGAGTAGTTAGAATAACCACTATGTCGACCATGAAACCGCGCTCTGGATTAGTTACAGATGGTTTAGAACGCGCCCCTGCTCGTGGAATGTTGCGCGCAGTTGGTATGGGTGATGATGATTGGGTCAAGCCACAAATTGGTATTGCATCATCATGGAATGAAATCACTCCATGTAATTTATCTCTCGATCGTTTAGCCAAAGCATCTAAACAAGGTGTAATCGATGCAGGTGGGTTCCCAATGCAGTTTGGGACCATTTCTGTCTCTGATGGAATATCAATGGGTCATGAGGGAATGCATTTCTCTTTAGTCTCGCGTGAAGTTATCGCTGACTCAGTTGAAACCGTTATGCAAGCCGAGCGACTAGATGGCATGGTTACTTTTGCGGGGTGTGACAAGTCACTGCCTGGCATGATGATGGCAGCTGCACGAATTAATGTTGCCAGCGTTTTTGTTTATGCAGGATCAACGTTGCCGGGACAAGTCGATGGAAAAGATGTAACAATCATTGATGCTTTTGAGGCAGTAGGTGCTTGTGCGCGTGGATTTATAACTCAGGAACGCGTAGATCAAATCGAACGTGCAATCTGTCCAGGCGAAGGTGCATGCGGCGGAATGTATACCGCAAACACAATGGCAAGTATTGCTGAAGCAATCGGATTATCACTTCCTGGATCTGCCGCACCTCCAGCTGTTGATCGCAGGCGCGATGCCTTTGCCGTTAAATCTGGAGCAGCAGTTGTCGAACTCATTCGCGCTGGAATCACTACACGGGACATTCTTACAAAGCGCGCATTTGAAAATGCCATCACAATTTTAATGGCATTAGGTGGATCCACAAATGCTGTACTGCATTTATTGGCAATCGCACATGAGGCCGATGTTGATTTAGAGCTCAATGATTTCCATCGGATTGGCTCCAAAGTGCCACTGCTCGGTGATTTAAAGCCATTTGGTCGCTTCGTAATGAGTGATATGGATAAAGTGGGTGGAGTGCCAGTAATTCTTAAAGCTTTACTTGATGCAAAAATGTTACATGGTGATGTGTTAACTGTTACTGGAAAAACTATGGCGGAAAACTTGGCCGAGATTAATCCGCCAGATCCAGATGGTGAAATTCTTCGCGCTTCATCAAAACCACTTTCGACCGATATTGGTATCACAATTTTGGGTGGAACTTTGGCATCTGAAGGCGCAGTTTGTAAGACCGCTGGAATTGGAATTGAATCATTTGAAGGACCAGCTCGAGTATTTGAACGCGAGCAAGCGGCAATGGTCGCCCTTGAAAATGGAACGATTCAAGCCGGTGATGTTGTCGTAATTCGTTATGAAGGACCAAAAGGTGGACCTGGTATGCGAGAGATGTTAATGATCACAGGTGCTATCAAAGGCGCTGGTCTTGGAAAGAGCACATTACTTCTTACCGATGGTCGCTTCTCTGGCGGCTCAACAGGATTATGTGTCGGACATGTTGCACCAGAGGCAGTAGACGGTGGCCCCATCGCATTCATTAAGGATGGAGACATTGTGCGCATTGACATTACGGCCCGCACCTTAGATTTATTAGTAAGTGCCGATGAACTTGCGGCACGCAAAGTTGGCTGGCAACCACTGACGCACAAATACACCCGGGGAGTCCTCCATAAATACTCAAAATTAGTGGGCTCGGCATCCAAAGGCGCGGTCTGCGACTAGAGCTGTTCAAATGGTGAGATGTGCATCTCATGCCTTGACTCACATGAAAAGCTGTTGGAGAATATGGCCATGTTTACAACAGTTTTTGTGGTGATTTAAAAGCGCGTGATCTAGCAATCTGATCGCGCGCTACCCTCAGTTAATCTGAGGGTTTTTTCATTTACTAGGACTGCAAACGAGAGAAATAGGAAGAGACGGAAGGGAGTAAGAAGATGGCACACGTACCAACTGCCAACGGCACCGCAATGACTGGAGCAACTTCATTGGTGAAGAGCCTTGAAGCTGCAAACGTTGATGTGATGTTTGGTATTCCGGGCGGCGCAATTCTTCCTGCTTATGATCCGATCTACGACTCAACTATCCGACATATTTTGGTCCGCCACGAACAAGGGGCTGGGCACGCAGCTACTGGATATTCCCAAGTAACTGGTCGCGCTGGAGTCTGTATCGCAACATCCGGACCTGGTGCCACAAATTTAGTAACTCCCCTTGCAGATGCTGCAATGGATTCAGTTGCCGTTGTTGCTATCACTGGACAAGTTCCTTCACTTGCAATCGGTACTGATGCTTTCCAAGAGGCCGACATTCGTGGCATTACGATGCCATTTACTAAACATAATTTTCTAGTGACAAATCCCGATGAAATTCCACGTGTAATTGCTGAAGCTTTTCATATTGCAACATCTGGGCGACCTGGTCCAGTGTTAGTTGATATTGCAAAAGATGCACTTCAAAAGCAGACCACATATAACTGGCCAAATTCAATAAATTTGGCGGGGTATAAACCGCAAACTCAACCTAATCAAGGTGCGATTAATGATGCAGCTGTGCTTATTGCACAATCTACTAAACCAGTCTTCTATGTTGGCGGGGGAGTAATCAAGGCTAATGCTGCTCGTGAATTACTTGAACTAGCACAGCTTCTTGGCGCACCTGTTGTTACAACACTGATGGCCCGCGGCGCATTCCCTGATTCGCACCCATTGCACCTTGGAATGCCCGGCATGCACGGCACAGTCGCAGCGGTTACTGCGCTACAAAAGGCTGATTTACTTATTACTTTAGGCGCACGTTTTGATGATCGTGTAACAGGCAAACTCTCTACTTTTGCCCAAAATGCCAAAGTGATTCATGCAGATATTGATCCAGCAGAAATTGGCAAGAACCGCTATGCAGATGTTGCGGTAATCGGAGACCTGCGCGAAACAATCAAGGCCTTAATCCCTGCGCTTGCAGCTGCACTAGCTAAAGGCAGGGCTGATCTTTCTCCATGGATGGCAAGTGTTAATAAACTCAAATCGACTTATCCATTGGGTTATGACATTCCGGCAGACGGTGCACTTTCACCGCAGTTTGTTATCGAGCGACTTGGCAAAATCTGCGGACCAGACACAATTTTTGCCGCAGGTGTTGGGCAACATCAGATGTGGGCAGCGCAGTTTATTAGTTATGAAAAGCCACGCACGTGGCTTAACTCCGGTGGCGCAGGCACGATGGGGTATGCAGTTCCAGCTGCAATGGGTGCAAAAGTTGGTGCCCCAGATACAACTGTGTGGGCCATCGATGGTGATGGTTGCTTCCAGATGACAAATCAAGAACTTGTGACCTGTGCGCTCAATAATATTCCAATTAAAGTTGCAATTATTAATAATGAAAGTCTTGGAATGGTTCGCCAATGGCAAACTTTGTTCTATGACAGCCGCTATTCAAATACCAGCTTAGAATCTAAACGCGTTCCAAACTTTCCGATGCTGGCTGAAGCGATGGGATGTGTTGGACTTTCCTGCGAAAACCCCGCAGATGTCGATGCCACAATCGAGAAAGCGATGTCGATTAATGATCAACCAGTAGTTGTTGATTTTCGTGTTCATCGTGATGCGATGGTATGGCCAATGGTTGCAGCTGGAACTTCAAATGATGAGATTATGATCGCCCGCGCGACTGCGCCTGACTGGGATTCACAGGAGCTCTAATGGCTATTCACAAACTAGAAGTTCTCGTCGAAAACGAGCCAGGCGTTCTAGCTCGTGTTGCTGGCTTATTTGCCCGTCGAACATACAACATTGATTCTCTGGTTGTCGGTCCAACCGAGAACTCTAAGATTTCAAAGATGATTATTGAAGTGAGTGTCGAAGGACATTCACTCGAACAAGTTATCGCCCAGCTAGACAAATTAATAAACGTGATCCGTATCGAAGAGATTCTCGAAGGTGCGATCAGTAATACTAAACACGACACTCAACCCGATTACCAGAACTAAGGAGAAATACCGTGGCAGCAACGATGTATCACGAAGAGGATGCAGATCTATCCATCATCCAGGGTCGCAAAGTCGCGATTATCGGCTATGGCTCACAGGGCCATGCGCACGCACTTAACTTACGTGACAGTGGTATCGATGTTCGTATTGGACTCAAAGATGGTTCAGCGTCTCGCGCAAAAGCTGAGGCCGAAGGACTTCGTGTTGTCAGTGTTGCCGAAGCAGTTAAAGAGGCCACAGTAATTATGATTTTGGCACCGGATCACCTTCAGCGCCACATTTATACAGAATCAATTTTGCCTAATCTAAAAGATGGCGATGCATTGTTCTTTGGGCATGGTTTTAATATTCGCTTTGGTTACATTAAGCCATCAGCAAATGTTGATGTTTGCATGGTTGCACCAAAGGGTCCAGGACATTTAGTTCGTCGTGAATATGCCGCTGGCCGCGGAGTACCTGTCATCGTTGCAGTTGAGCAAGATTCAACTGGCAATGCCTGGCCACTCACTCTTTCTTATGCAAAAGGTATTGGTGGTTTGCGCGCAGGTGGAATTCTGACCACATTTACTGAAGAGACTGAGACCGATTTATTTGGTGAGCAATCTGTTCTGTGTGGCGGTGCCTCACAATTAGTAATGTATGGCTTTGAAGTTCTCACTGAAGCTGGATACCAGCCAGAGGTTGCTTACTTTGAGTGCCTGCACGAGCTCAAGCTAATCGTCGATCTTATGTACGAAGGTGGAATCGCAAAGCAGCGTTGGTCAGTATCAGATACTGCCGAATACGGTGATTATGTCTCTGGTCCACGTGTGATTGATCCACATGTTAAAGAGAACATGAAGGCCGTGCTTGCCGAAATCCAAAGTGGTGCTTTTGCTAAACGCTTCATCGATGATCAAGAAGCTGGCGCACCAGAGTTTAAGACACTTCGTGCTAGGGGTGAAGTGCATCCAATCGAGGTCGTTGGTCGCGAACTTCGCAAAATGTTCTCATGGATTAAATCTACAAAGGCCGATGATTACCAAGAAGGTAACGCTGCGCGTGGCTAAACCCATCGTATTAATCGCCGAAGAGCTAAGTCCGGCAACGGTTGATGCTCTTGGTCCAGATTTTGAAGTCATTAACTGTGATGGCGCAAATCGAAGCGAGCTGTTAGCAGCACTTGCTAAAGGTGTGGATGCGGTATTAATTCGATCTGCAACAAAGATGGATGCCGAAGCAATTGCTGTGGCAAAAGGTTTGAAAGTAATTGCCCGAGCAGGTGTTGGTCTAGATAACGTAGATATTCCCGCAGCAACCGCTGCAGGAGTGATGGTTGTCAATGCTCCAACTTCTAACATCGTGAGTGCTGCTGAACTTGCTATCTCCTTGTTACTTGCCTCAGCTCGCTTCATTTCTCCAGCACATGCGGCACTTCGAAATGGTAAGTGGGCGCGCTCTAAATACACCGGTGCTGAATTATTTGAGAAAACATTAGGAATAGTTGGTTTCGGGCGCATTGGGCAGTTAGTGGCTGCACGTATGCAAGCCTTTGGTATGGATGTCATTGCTTATGACCCATATCTACAACCTGCGCGTGCGGCTCAACTGGGAGTTCGCTTGGTGGACTTAGATGAACTTCTTCGCACCTCTGATTTCATCACAATTCACTTGCCAAAAACTAAAGAGACTGCAAACTTAATCGGGGTTGAAGCACTGAAGAAAGTTAAGCCTTCAGTCCGCATTGTTAATGCTGCTCGTGGTGGAGTCTTGGATGAAGCAGCGCTCTATGATGCAATTGTTGAGGGCCGCGTTGGCGGCGCTGGACTTGATGTATTTGCAACGGAGCCCTGTACAGATTCGCCTTTATTTACTTTAGATAAAGTCGTTGCAACCCCACACCTAGGTGCATCAACAGATGAGGCACAAGAGCGTGCAGGAATCGCTGTTGCTGTCTCTGTGCGCAAAGCACTTGCTGGTGAACTCGTGCCAGATGCCGTCAATGTAAAAGGTGGCGTCATTGCCCAAGAGATACGACCAAGTCTGCCTCTCGTTGAAAAGATGGCGCAGATCGCAACCGAACTTCTTGGTGAAGTACCAGTGCACATGGATATTCAAGTGCGGGGTGAAATTGCAGTTCATGACTCATCTATTCTGGCAATCAGTGCGTTGAAGGGTTCTCTCATCGCTGTAGGCGCTGAGGAAGTGACATATGTAAATGCCCCAGGCCTTGCAACCGAACGTGGCATGACTTCGGCGGTTACGACAACTGCAGATAGCGCTGAGTACCGTTCAATGATTTCTCTACGAGCTGCAACCGGTAGCGGAAAGTCAATGAGCGTTGATGGAACCCTTATGGGAATCAAGCAGACACAAAAGATTATTGGGATTGATTCATTCTCATTAGATCTTCCACCAACTGCACATATTTTGTTCCTACGCTATGTTGATCAGCCAGGTGTCATCGGCACAGTTGGACATACATTAGGTCAGGCTCATATCAATATCGCAGGCATGCAGGTTGCGCGTAGTGGCGCTGGCGGAAAAGCTTTGATGGCATTAACCGTCGACTCAGATGTCAGTGATGAAATCCTTGCTACTATAAAGAAAGAGACAAATGCCGAATCTGTTCGTGCAGTTGTATTGGTGGATTAATGAAAACGATTAATTTGGCAGTCATCGCAGGAGATGGCATCGGACCTGAAGTTGTTAACGAGGGACTCAAAGTTCTCGATGCCGTATCAAAAAAATACGATGTCGAGTTTAAACGTATCCCATTTGATTTGGGAGCAGCTTTCTGGCACCGCACGGGCGAAGTTCTGCCCGATGCAACGTTGGCAGAGATTGCCAAAGCCGACGTAATTTTGCTTGGTGCAGTGGGAGATCCAACGGTTCCAAGTGGAGTTCTAGAGCGCGGACTTCTATTAAAGCTTCGCTTTGCATTTGATCACTACGTCAATCTGCGTCCAGCACGATTGATGCCAGGGGTAACAGGCCCACTTTCAACAAAAGCCCCCATCGATTTCATCGTTGTCCGCGAAGGTACTGAGGGACCTTACGCTGGAGCTGGTGGAGTTTTGGCAGAGGGTACAGATCATGAAATTGCAACTGAAGAGAGTTTGAATACTCGCCGCGGAGCAGAGCGCGTAATTCGCGACGCCTTTGAGCGCGCAATTAAACGTGATCGCAAGAAACTAACACTCGTACACAAAAACAACGTACTTACTCGTTCAGGTAGTTTATGGACACGTACATTCAATGAGGTTGCAAAAGAGTATCCAACTGTTGCAACCGATTATTTACATGTTGATGCTGCATCGATGTTCTTTGTTACCAACCCTGAGCGCTTTGATGTAGTTGTCACCGATAATTTATTCGGAGATATTTTGACTGATATCGCTGCGGCAATTTGTGGCGGTATTGGACTGGCAGCATCTGGAAATATCAATCCAACTGGCGAGTTCCCATCAATGTTTGAACCTGTTCATGGTTCTGCTCCAGATATCGCCGGTAAGTTTATTGCAGATCCAACTGCAACGGTGATGTCAGTTGCAATGATGCTCGATCATCTTGGCTTCGCCGATGCGGCAAGAGATATCGAACGAGCAGTCGCTGCCGATTTATTAGTTCGTGGCGATAAAAAACGTAGCACTTCAGAAGTTGGAGATGCGCTCGTCGCAGCGCTATAAAATATGAAGATCACACTTAATTCACATGCCAAAGATGATGCAACGCGAGATGCTTTAGTTGCAGAGGGTGGATTCGGTAAGTACTACACCGATCACATGGTGATCTGTGAGTGGAGTGAAAAAGATGGATGGTCTGAGCCAGAGTTAATACCGTACGGTCCGCTCTCACTTGATCCAGCAACTGCGGTCTTTCACTACGGTCAAGAGATTTTCGAAGGCATGAAGGCTTATCGCCAACCAGATGGCGGTATTTCTCTTTTTCGACCTGATGCTAATGCGAAGCGATTTGCTAAATCTGCTGCGCGCTTAGCTCTTCCCGAAATGCCTGAAGCTCTCTTTCTTGAGACCGTTGAAACCCTTGTTAAGCAAGATGCTGGTTGGGTTCCTGGCAAAGTGGGGGAGTCTTTATATATACGCCCATTTATGATCGCTACCGAAGTAGGCCTAGGTGTGCGCCCAACAAATAAGGCGACATACATACTTATTGCAACACCTGCAGGTGCCTACTTTGATCCATCTAAGGCCGTATCCGTCTGGATTTCAACAGAGTACGTGCGCGCAGCTATCGGTGGAACTGGTGAGGCAAAGTGCGGTGGCAACTATGCAGCCTCACTCGTTGCACAAAAAGCTGCGGCTAAAGAAGGCTGCGATCAGGTCGTGTGGATCGATGCAAAAGAGCGCAAATGGGTTGAAGAGATGGGTGGAATGAATCTTTACTTTGTTAAAGGTTCGGGCACGGATGCAACTGTTGTGACTCCCAAGTTAACGGGTACATTGCTGCCAGGTATCACGCGCGATTCAATATTATCTGTTGCACGTGATCTCGGATATAAAACGCAAGAGGTCATGCTCAGCGTTGATGATTGGCGAGACGGTGTTGCATCGGGGGAAATCACAGAGATCTTTGCCTGTGGAACTGCGGCAGTTGTATCACCCGTTGGTCAAGCAAAAAGTGCAATGGGTACGTGGGTAACTGGAGATGGTCAACCCGGAGTAATCACCATGCAGATTCGCAATCACCTGCTGGGTATTCAGCACGGCACAATAAATGACACACACAATTGGGTACACAAGGTCTGCTAATGCCAGTATCTGATGCATTCCATATTTATGACACAACCCTGCGCGATGGTGCTCAGCAAGAGGGTCTAAATCTCTCGGTTCATGACAAGCTAGCAATCGCCCGTCATTTAGATGACTTAGGTGTTGGATTTATCGAAGGTGGATGGCCTGGTGCTAATCCGAAAGATACCGAGTTCTTTGCAAGGGCTAAAAAAGAGTTAGTGCTAAAGAACGCCACCTTTGTGGCATTTGGCGCAACTCGTCGTCCACATGTAAAGGCCGCCGATGATGTTTTATTAGGCGCACTTCGTGACTCTGGTGCACCTGCGGTTACTTTGGTTGCAAAAGCATTTGATCGCCACGTTGATTTAGCGCTTAAAACAACGTTGGATGAAAACCTTGCAATGATTCGGGATTCAGTGACTCACCTAATTGCCGAAGGCCAGCGGGTATTTCTAGATGCAGAGCACTTCTTTGATGGCTACCGACATAATCGAGCATATGCACTTGAAGTAGTGCGTACTGCTGCCGAAGCAGGCGCCGACGTTATTGCCTTGTGCGATACCAACGGTGGAATGTTGCCGGATGAGTTATCGCAAGTAGTCCATGATGTGTTAAATGCGAGTGCTGCCCGCTTAGGTATTCACTGTCATAACGACACTGGATGCGCAGTTGCAAACTCAATGGCTGCAGTTGCTGCAGGTGCAACTCATGTACAAGGAACTCTCAACGGTTATGGCGAACGCACTGGAAACGCCGATCTTGTTACCATCATCGCAAATCTTGAGTTAAAGAAAAATACATTAGTTTTGCCAAGTAACTCATTGCGCGAAGCATTCCGAATTTCACATGCCATAGCCGAAGTCACAAACGTTTCATCCAGCGCGCGCCAACCATATGTTGGGGTATCGGCCTTTGCTCATAAAGCAGGCTTACATGCCAGCGCGATAAAAGTAGATCCCTCGTTGTATCAACACGAGGATCCCGCATCTGTTGGTAACGATATGCGAATGCTTGTCTCAGACATGGCAGGCCGAGCTTCGATTGAGTTAAAGTCGCAGGAACTCGGCGTTGATTTGGGTGGAGACAAAGAGCTCATTGGTCATATCGTAGATCGCGTAAAAGAGATGGAGTCGCGCGGATTTACTTTTGAAGCCGCCGATGCATCTTTTGAACTATTGGTTCACGAAGAGATTCATGGAAAGCGCCCTACATTTTTTGCAATTGAACATTGGTTGACAACGGTTGAACGCGCCGAAGATCAAAGTATTGTGACAAAAGCCGAAGTTACAGTGACTGCGTTGGGCAAGAAGATTATCTGCACTGGAATCGGCAATGGTCCAGTCAATGCCTTTGATAACGCGCTTCGGACGGGTTTAAAGCAGCTCTATCCAGAGCTTGAAGTTCTTGAATTAACAGATTACAAAGTTCGTATTTTGGAAGGCCGTTTAGGAACTGGCGCTATTACACGCGTATTAGTTGAAACTAGTGATGGCAAGGGCGAGTGGAACACAGTCGGTGTTCATGAAAATGTTATTGCCGCTTCGGCTATGGCGCTCGAAGACGCGTTAACATTTGGATTACTACGACAGGGACGCAAACCTCAATAAGATAGTTTAAACGCCAGAACCTTGAACGTAGCGCTCTTTGTAAATTATCGTTGCTTCTACACGACTCGTACATTGTAAGTAAGCATAAATCCTAATCGTTTCTTGCCTAATGGTTGACTCTGAATAGCCAAGAAGCTCACTAATATTGTAATTTGTGCGGCCTTCACTTATCAATTTGAGAATTAACTCCTGCCGTTCATTGAGCTTATTAATTACATTGCGGGTAGGTGAATCCGTGCGCTGAGTCTTAGTGCCCACTTGCACAGCGCTCATTGCTTCCTGTTGGTACACGTACAAGGAAAAGACACTTCCTATAGCCCGTAGAAATGAATCAAGTTCTGTTGTGGGAGAAAGTTCGGGCATGCAGAAGATTCCGATTGCAGCTACAGGGGTTCCAGCTTTTTCAATCGGGAAGCAAATAAAACTCTTTTCAGGATCGGTATAGGCGATGGAGTTAAGAGAGACGTACTCCTTAGGCCAGAGCGGAAGAGTGTTAATCCATACCGACTTACGAGATTTAATGCAGTCGTTAATGGGGATTGCATCTCGTAAATCGTAGCTATCTGAATATCTATTTCGAGCTAAAAAACTAGCTCCAGATCGTGCAATACTTTCAACCGTGCCTTCAGATGAAAGCTCAAAGAGAAATATAGAGCTTGCATCAAGTGGCCTAAAAACACGCAAAACCATGTGAGAGAGAATCTCATCTATTGTGTGATTCTTGCTTCCAAGATGAGTAATGAAATCAGAAACCTGCTCGAGATAGAGTCCCATTCTTACATGGCAACCTTTGAATCTTGCGCGAGTTTCTCACGAAAAATCTCCGACGCTTCTTCGCGTCCACGACAGTTAAGAATTGCAAATATCTTTATCGTCTCTTGTCTAATCGTTGATTCTGAATAACCAAGAAGTTCCCCGATACCCGTATTTGTACGCCCCTCACTCATCATTTTCAGAATCAAGCGTTGGCGCTCAGTGAGTTTTGTGTTCACTTCACCATTTAGCTCAATTGTTCGCTTTCCAGTGATCCTTCGCATGCCAGGTGCAGCATCTATATTTCGATACAAATGCAATGCAAAGATATTTCCGATCCCTTTAAGAAATGAAGTAATTTCAGCATCTGGATGGATTACAGATTTACAGAAGATTCCAATCACCGCAATTGGTGTTCCACATTTTTCAATTGGAAAGCAGATGAATGTCCGCTCGCCTGTCTCATATGGAATATTCTTAAAGACAGGATATTCATCAGGCCACTGTGGCAATGTATTTATCCATACAACGCTTCGATTGTGAATGGCATCTGTCAGGGGATACTTTTCCCGCAGGTGGTACTTGCCGGGGTATATCTCCTTAGTTTTCCTACCGATTCCAAAGCTTCCTACTTCCGATATGACATTTTCACTACTTAGTTCAGAGACAAAAGCTGAAGTTGCATCAAGAGGCGCCAATACCCGAAGGACCATATGGGCCAGGATCTCTTCCAATGTGTGGTCTTTGACCGATAAAAACTCAACGAACTCAGATACGTATGGCAAAAACATGAAGAACTCCTATTTTCTCCATAGTCTGTGACCGGTCCGTGGGGGGGTAGCGGTCATCAAAATCAGTATCACCTGATGTTCAAATCCTAAGTTAAGCAACTGACAAAAGTGAAACGATTGCCCTTGTGATTTCGGTCTAAGACCAGTCCGAAAATGCCCAGTTACAAGTGTTTTCCAGAACGTTACCGAACTCTGAGAGTTAGCCCTCGATAAATTCTCTGTCGCGTCATAGTCCGGGCATTGACCAAAACTAATGTTGAAATTAATTCAAAATTCACTCGAAGTCATTAATCAGCAATTGATTAATGTTTAAACCGGAGTCGAAGTCATGTTAAATATTAATTTTAATAATTTGTTTAATGGAAATTTAATTAAGAAAACACTAAGTGCTTTATCAGTAGTGTTTTTCGCGATGTTGATCAGCGCTATCGGCGCATCACAAGCGCAAGCGATTGATGAATATACCATTACTGCTTTTACCGTTGCGGGTCAAGTGGGACCTTCAACAATAAAT
>WLMW01000025.1 GCA_009700025.1 Actinomycetota bacterium | reverse complement strand
TAAGGTTTCATCCCATGGCTGAGTTCATTTATACGATGAAAAAGGCGCGTAAAGCGCACGGTGACAAAGTTATCCTCGATGACGTCACAATCATGTTTTACCCCGGCGCAAAGATCGGCGTGGTCGGCCCCAATGGTGCCGGTAAGTCCACGGTTTTGCAGATCATGGCCGGATTACAACAACCCTCCAATGGTGAGGCCTATCTGACCCCGGGATATACCGTGGGAATTTTGATGCAAGAGCCCGTACTTGATGAAACTAAGAATGTTATCGATAACGTTAAAGAAGGCGTAGCCGAAACTGTTGCGATGCTCGATCGATTTAATGCAATTAGCGAAGAGCTTGGTAATCCTGACGCTGACTACGACAAGTTATTGGCCGAAATGGGCGAGCTCCAGGAAAAATTAGACCACCGAAATGCATGGGAACTTGATTCTCAACTAGAGCAAGCGATGGATGCACTTCGTTGTCCGCCACCTGATGCTGATGTTTCAGTTTTATCTGGTGGAGAAAAACGCCGTGTTGCACTGTGTAAATTGCTGCTGCAGGCACCAGATTTATTACTGCTCGATGAACCTACAAACCACTTAGATGCTGAATCAGTATTATGGCTCGAGCAACATTTAAATAAATACCATGGTGCAGTTGTTGCGATCACTCACGATAGATATTTCTTGGACAATGTAGCGCAATGGATTCTCGAACTCGATCGCGGTCGTGCCTATCCATACGAAGGTAACTACACGACATATCTGGAAACAAAATCTGCGCGCTTAAAAATTGAAGGCCAAAAAGATGCCAAGCGAGCTAAACGTTTAACTGAAGAGCTCGAGTGGGTTCGCCAAAATGCCAAGGGCCGTCAAGTTAAATCTAAAGCCCGTCTTGCCCGGTACGAAGAAATGGCGGCAGAGGCCGACAAGATGCGCAAACTTGATTTTGAAGAGATTCAAATTCCACCTGGGCCGCGCCTTGGAAACGTTGTTATCGAAGTTAATAACCTGACTAAAGGTTTTGGCGATCGAGTCCTGATTGATGACCTTTCATTTACCTTGCCTCGCAATGGAATTGTTGGAGTCATAGGTCCTAACGGTGCCGGAAAGACAACGCTTTTTAAAACTATTTTGGGCTTGGAAACTCCAGATTCTGGAAGCGTGAAGATTGGTGAAACCGTAAAGATTTCATACGTTGATCAGTCCCGTGGCGGAATCGATCCCAAGAAATCTCTATGGGAAGTTGTTTCCGACGGTCTTGATTTTATTAAAGTCGGAATGGTCGAAATGCCTTCACGTGCGTATGTATCGTGCTTTGGTTTTAAGGGCCCAGATCAACAAAAGCCAGCAGGGATTTTATCGGGTGGAGAGCGCAACCGTTTGAACTTGGCGCTCACACTGAAGCAAGGTGGAAATTTGCTTCTTCTCGATGAGCCAACAAACGATTTAGATGTTGAAACATTAGGTTCACTTGAAAACGCACTACTTGAGTTCCCCGGATGCGCTGTTGTGATTTCTCACGATCGCTGGTTCCTCGATCGCGTCGCAACCCATATTTTAGCTTACGAAGGTGATTCAAAGTGGTTCTGGTTTGAAGGAAACTTCGAATCCTATGAGGAAAATAAAATTCAGCGCCTGGGTGCTGATGCGACTCGTCCTCATCGAGTGACGTACAGAAAGCTCACGCGCTAAATGAAGTTTACAAATAAGCAATACGTGCGGTGGGATGATCTTGATGCATTACGTCATGTCAATAATGCTAAATACCTGACGTATGCCCAAGAAGCTAGATTCGCTTGGTCTGGCATGTTAGAAATGGTTGTTGCTCGCGCAGAATTAGATTTTAAACTACCGATTTATGATGGCAATATTTTTGTTGATGTGACTTTATGGGTGGAATCTATTGGGACATCATCATTTACTATGATTTATGAAATTACCTATGAAGGCGAATTATTAGCTCGCGTTAAAACAGTGCAAGTGACTATTTCACCTGCGACAAAGAAGTCCAGACCGATAAATGAGACCGAACGCGAGTTCTTGAGTAAGTATCTAGAGACGGAGTAAAAATGTCACAGTTCGCATCGCGCGCAGAGCGCCCATGGTGGAGAGATGCAGTCACGTATCAGATTTATATCCGCTCTTTTGCAGACTCCAATGGTGATGGGATCGGCGATGTCGAAGGTATCCGTTCTCGCTTGCCGTATTTAAAAAAGCTTGGCATTGATGCAATTTGGATAACACCTTGGTATCCATCACCTCAGCATGACCATGGATATGACGTCGCCGATTACATGGATATCGAACCTGATTACGGCACTTTGGCAGAGGCTGAACAACTAATTAAAGAGGCACATGAATTTGGAATTAGATTTATCGTCGATATCGTCCCAAACCACACTTCAAGTGATCACAAATGGTTTCAAGCTGCGTTAAAAGCAGCACCTGGTTCCCCTGAACGAAATCGCTATATTTTCCGCGATGGTAAAGGTGAAAATGGTGACTTGCCACCTAATAACTGGGAAGCTGTCTTTGGCGGACCTGCATGGCAACGCGTTACTGAAGCTGATGGAAAGTTAGGTCAGTGGTACTTACATATTTTTGCAGTCGAACAGCCTGATTTGAATTGGGAAAACCCAGAAGTTGTTTCACATTTGGAAGATGTCCTTAAATTTTGGCTAGATCGTGGAGTCGATGGTTTCCGTATCGATGTTGCACATGGAATGTTTAAAGAAGCAGGGCTGCCAGACATTAAGAAAGATCCAGCGGCTGAAATGCTTGGTACAGAGCACAAACCATTTTGGGATCAAGAAGGTGTTCACGATATTTATCGCTCTTGGCACAAGATTTTTGACTCATATCCTGGAGATCGCATGGCAGTTGCCGAAGCATGGGTGAGTCCTGCTGCGCGAATCGCACGATACGTGCGAGCCGATGAGTTACAAAACTCGTTTAATTTTGAAATGCTAACAACTCTCTGGAAGCCTGCAGAGATTAAGAAAAAGATTAATCACTCAATTGATGCGCTAGCAGAAGTTGGTGCACCAACTTCATGGGTGTTTAACAATCATGATGTTGTGCGCTCTGTTGATCGCTTAGATTTAGGATTGACAAATCACGGTGATTCAACGCTTTCACGCCAAGGCGATCCAGCTAAGTTCAATATCGCTCGCGGAACATTACGTGCACGTAGCGCCGCGTTAATGATGTTGGCACTTCCTGGTGGTGCTTATATGTATCAAGGTGAAGAGTTGGCAGTTCCTGAAGTTCGCGATATTCCTGAATCACGTTTGACTGATCCACGTTGGAAGATGAGTGGCTTTACAGATCGCGGTCGTGATGGATGTCGTGTGCCACTGCCTTGGTCGAGCAATCCAGCTGGTGGGTTTGGTTTTTCAAGTGATGACTCACTGACACCTGATAAAGCGTGGCTGCCTCAGTCTTCGTGGTGGGGCAAGTTTTCAGTGGATTCACAAGATGGTGTTGCAGGCTCGACGCTCTCTATGTATCGCGAAGCGCTAGCAATCCGCAAAACTGAAGAAGGTTTAGGCGATGGTGAAATGGAATGGATTGAAGCTGGCGCAGATGTTGTCGCTTTCGAGCGTCCAGGAAACTTTGCTTGCTACATCAACTTTGGTTCTGTGATTGAACTGCCTGCTAATTCACAAGTACTGGTAGCAAGTGGCCCAGTGCAGGGACACACTTTGCCAACTGACACAGCAGCTTGGGTACGTCTAATTAACTAATGCCTAACACTGAACTTCAGCATCGAACTGTTCGAACTCTTGCGAGTGCGCAGGTTCTCAACGGTATTGGAGTTGCTGGAACAGTTGCCGCAGGTTCGCTTTTGGTGTCCTCCATTACTGACTCTGAAACTTTGGCGGGCTTAGCGCAAACAAGTTCAGTTTTGGGTGCAGCAGCCCTTGCACTACCGCTTGCACGATTAACTGCACAAGGCGGCCGCCGATTAGCTTTATCAGTTGGATATGTAACAGGCGTATTCGGCTCTATTTTTGCAATTATTGGTGGTGCACATAAAAATCTATTTTTTATGTTGCTTGGGACTTTTCTTGTCGGTGCAGCATCGGCTGCCGGATACCAAGCTCGTTTTGCTGCAATTGATTTAGCAACAAAAGAAAGCCGAGCAAAGCAACTTTCCTTCGTGGTGTGGGGTTCAACGATTGGCGCAGTTGCTGGGCCAAATTTAATGGATCCAGCTGGGAATCTAGCGGAATTTTTAAAACTACCTCGCTTAGTCGGTCCTTACATAGTATCTGCGACAACCTTGTTGTTAGCCACGATAGTAATTCAAGCCTTCTTAAGACCTGATCCATATTTGACTGCAGAAAAACAGGCCAGCATCACTCAACATAAGGGATCAACGAAAGAAGCTCTTGCACACATTCGATCGAATCCGACAGCTCTCTTTGCAATATCAGCAATTGCAATTGGTCATGTCGCAATGGTTTCAGTGATGGTAATGACGCCGATTCATATGGCTCATGTCGATGTCACACTGCGAGTTATTGGTTTTGTCATTAGCGTGCATGTATTGGGTATGTATGTGTTTTCACCTCTTGTTGGATCTTTGAGTGATCGATTAGGTCGGATTCGTGTAATTCAACTTGGACTAATAATTCTTCTTTCTTCAACAGTGATTGCAGGAACTTCCGCAGCCGATAACGCCATTCAATTAGGAATTGGTCTTTTTTTACTTGGTCTAGGCTGGTCGTGCACCTTAATCGCCGGGTCAGCGTTTTTATCAGAGTCCGTTTCACTAGAAATGCGCCCTGCGTCGCAAGGTGCAAGTGATTTAGTCATGAATTTATCTGGTGCGGGCGGAGGAGCATTAGCTGGTGTAATTATTGGCACGCTGAACTATGGATGGCTTTGTTTGTTTGCGGCAATCCCAGTGCTATTTTTGGCGCTAATCTCAATAAAGGTGAATAACTATGCCAAATAAGTCCAAGGTTCACCCGGCGTGGATTGCTGCAATAGTTACATTCTTTACGCTGGTTGCAACTGCAGGATTTAGATCTGCGCCATCTGTTTTAATCGTTCCACTTGAAGATGCCTTTGGCTGGAACCGCGAACAAATCTCACTTGCAATTTCTGTCAACGTACTGCTCTTTGGTTTAACTGCACCTTTTGCAGCTGCCCTGATGGATCGTTTTACAGTTCGAAAAGTTGTGATGAGTGCTTTGACAACAGTGAGTATTGGCGCTTTCTTAACAACGCAGATTCATGCACCGTGGCAGTTAGTTGCAACATGGGGCGTGATTGTCGGAATCGGTACGGGTTCGATGGCACTTGTCTTTGCCGCAACAGTTGCTAACCGTTGGTTCGTTAAGCGAAGGGGATTAGTTATCGGCGGCTTGACTGCGGCATCAGCAACAGGCCAACTAATTTTTCTTCCTGGGCTAACTCGGCTTTCAGAGCTGCATGGTTGGAAATCAATCGGCCTCACCATCGGTGCTGCTTCTTTAGTCATGGTTCCAATGATTTATTTATTCTTGCGCGAAAAGCCTGCCGATATTGGCTTACTACCTTATGGAGCCCCGGATGATTGGCAGCCACCAGTAAAATCTGGAATGAACGCTGCAAAGTTAGCGCTTGTGACTTTAAAAGAGGCAAGCGCTCATAAAGATTTTTGGTACTTAACTGGATCATTTTTTGTTTGTGGATTATCGACCAGTGGGTTAATTGGAACCCACTTTATTCCAGCCGCGCATGATCATGGAATGGGTCAAGTGGTAGCAGCCAGTTTATTAGCGCTAGTTGGTGTCTTCGACGTGATTGGCACTCTTTTTTCTGGATGGCTCACCGATAAATACGATCCTCGCAAACTTCTTTTCTTTTACTATGGTTTGCGCGGTTTATCTCTATTCTTACTTCCGTCGATTCTGTTTTCTACGATGCATCCATCAACATTGGTCTTCATTATTTTCTATGGTCTTGATTGGGTCGCAACGGTTCCACCGACTGTCTTGTTATGTCGGACGATCCTTGGCCCGGACCGCGGGACCGTTATATATGGATGGGTATTTGCCGCGCACCAGATTGGTGGCTCAATTGCAGCGTTTGGTGCAGCGGTTGTGCGCGTTAAATTCGGAGACTATGCCGCAGCTTTCTATATAAGTGGTGCTCTCTGTTTAATCACAAGTTATTTTGTATTGCAGATTGCAAAAGATAAAGACGTGGCTAGCCTTAAGCTATGAGTAGTTTTTACGAACAAGTTGGGGGAGAGCCGTTTTTCTCTGATTTGGTTTCGCAGTTTTATGCCCATGTCGCAACTGATCCAATTCTTCGGCCCATGTACCCAGACAGTGACATGAAAGGTGCTGCAGCGAGATTACAAATGTTTCTGGAGCAGTATTGGGGCGGACCTACAACATACCAAGAGCAACGCGGTCATCCAAGGCTTCGAATGCGCCATGCAGGTTTTCATATTGACTCTGCCGCACGAGATGCATGGTTAAATGCAATGCAAGTTGTAGTTGGCGGTCTGGAAATGGATTCGGATTTGCGAGCGCAGCTTTGGAGTTACTTAGAGATGGCAGCAAACTCAATGGTTAATCAACCTGATTGAGATTGGTTTCCAACTTTTAGAATCTCACCATTGCGCAAATACCAAAGAGTTCCGTTTTTATCCCGGATAGTTGTGACACGCAGGCCAACTTTTTCTACGATGCCTTGAATCTCTAAAACATCTACGCTATCACCGACACCATATTGATCTTCAATCAACATAAATACTCCAGATAAAATATCGCGGACAAGAGTCTGTGCGCCAAGACCTAGTGCAACACCTAAGATGCCAGCCGATGCAATTAGGGGTCCTAAGTTAAATCCAAACTCCCCTAAAATCATTCCGCTTGCAACAATCCATACAACGGTCTTAAGCGTTGCCGCCAAGACGCCACCGATGGTTCGGGCACGCTCTTTTTGGCGAGCAACAATGTTGCGGGGGCCAGGCACAAGATCCACCGTGGCTAGGCGGTCCATAGCTCGCTGAATTGCCCGAGTTCCAAAACTCTGCGCAAAAATTGCCGTCACCAAAATTGTGAGGATTCGAAGGGGAGTCCCGCTGACCCAATCGAGGATGGTTTGGAATGTGCTATTCATAGGGATATGACTGTAGCCAAATCTTTACCCAAATACCGCTTTGAAATACCCATATTCAGACGTGTTGGGGTGCAAGATAGGCCAATCGGCGCAGGCCATGCGCCAGATCGGGAGCGATTATGTCGCGCACACTAGTTTTGAATGCTACCTATGAACCATTAGGTGTCATCACAGAACGTCGCGCCCTCATTCTTGTGCTCAATCACCGTGCAACCATGATTGAAGAGTCCGGTGGTGTTGTGCACTTTGCTGGTGGACAGATGGATTTACCGTCGGTGATTCGCCTCAATAAATTCGTTCGTATTCCATATCGCCATGCCGTTCCACTTTCTCGACGCGCAATATTTGCTCGCGATGGTGGCAAATGCGTTTACTGCACTGCGCCAGCAACTTCAATAGATCATGTGATTCCACGAAGTCGTGGCGGTGCTCACATTTGGGAGAACGTTGTCTCTGCATGCCATAAGTGCAATCACTTGAAGGCCGATAAACAGTTAAAAGAGATTGGATGGCGACTACGGCAGCTGCCGCGCGAGCCAGTAGGAGCGGCTTGGAGAATTTTAGGCAGCGGCCAATCTAATGAACGTTGGATGCAGTATCTGCAACCATTTGGTGTGGCAGCAGCAACGGCATAAGTAAATTACACTCATCACATGCATCTATTAATGAGCGCCGTCGAAGATGGCACAATCCCTGGTCTTGGCTTAAGCGTTTTCGAAACTGTAGTCACATTCATTGTGATTCCAGTTGGGTTGTTTTTTATTATCGCCGGATTGTCATGGGCTGGCTCTAGACCCCGCACGGAAAAGAAGAGATCAGTAATAACTTCGATTGAGTAGTGCGTTAATTAATTCAGATTTTGAACTTTTACCGCACGTATCAGCGAATCTTGAGCTTCGATAACTAACTTTCGCAAGACCGCTGGTGAATCCTTGCCTGTTGAATTCAGCCACTGTGAAGTTTTATCAACTGTAGCTTGAGAAACAATCCATGTTGGATAAAGTCCAGAGACAATCTTTGCTGCCCCTTCGTAAGATTTAGAATCCCATACCGCAATGATTGATTCAAAGTAACGATCAACGTAATTGGCCAAAATCTCACGCTGAATTGGTCGCTGGAACCCGGCTACCAGCGCACTTCTCACCGAAGTTTGAATATCTTCATTGATGATTTTATTCCAGGCATAATCTTTTGCCGCACCACTAGGTGCTGCTGCGATTGCTGTTTCGTAGAAACAATTGCCACTCGTGGTGTTATCACGCACTAATTCGGCATCGAGTTCAGTCTTAGAAATTGCGCCACGTTCGGACAAAGCAATCATGAAGAACCAGCGTTGATCGGCATCAACGATGAGTCCAGAAGCAGAGCCATTGAGTAGACCACGAACCGATTCGACCTGCTCTGGGGTCACAGCATTTTGAGCAAATGCACGTGCGTACAGCAACTGGAGATCACTGCCAGCAGCAGCGCTCTTGAGAAGCGCACTGAGTCCATCAGCCAATTTAATACGCATTGTATTGCGCTCGGAATCAGTGCAGTAAGCCTCAACCGAAGTATGCATCTGCGACAAAGTAATGTTCACAACTGCATCATCACTTTCTCCTGGCAAACCAGCTAAAGCTATTTCAATGAAGTCATTTGAAGATATTTCACCATCGCGGTGCATATCCCAAACTGCAGCCCAGCAAAGCGCGCGAGTGAGTGGCTCAGTGATAGTTCCAAGGTGTGCAGCAAGTGTTTTTAGAGATCGTGCATCGAAACGTATTTTTGCATAGGAAAGATCGCGATCATTGATAATGAGTAGATCGGCAACTTTCTGGCCAGTAAGTTGTGGAACTTGAGTTAACTCACCCGCAACATCGAGTTCGATCGAAGTTCGTAAATTAATTGAACCAGCAACAATGTCATAAAGCCCTATCGCCAAACGATGTGGACGTAACTCTTTTGAACCTGCAGGTACCACCGGGGCCTCTTGCTTAATTGCTACTGATGTATATGTGTCACCATCGAGTGCAAGGACTGGACGTAAAGTATTCACTCCAGCAGTCTGCAACCAAGTTGCTGCCCAACTATCTAATGAGCGTCCACTTGCCGCCTCCAATTGATCAAAGAGATCTTTGAGTGTTGTATTTTCCCATGCGTGTTTCGCAAAGTACTTCTGTAACGCTGATATAAAGTTTTCCCGACCAACATGTGCCACGAGTTGTTGTAAAACAGATGCTCCCTTGGCATACGTGATTCCATCAAAATTGGCGTTAACGGCTTCGATATCGACCATGTCGGCAACGATTGGGTGGGTGGAAGAAAGTTGATCCTGGCGGTAAGCCCAGTTTTTGCGTTCGCTATTAAAGCCTGCCCAGCCACCTTTAAACCGTGTGCCTTCGGCCATTGCAAGATAGGCCATGAACTCTGCAAAGGATTCGTTGAGCCATAAGTCATCCCACCAGGACATGGTTACTAGGTCGCCGAACCACATGTGTGCCATTTCGTGAAGAATCACATTTGCGCGAGACATATACATTTTTTCTGGCATATGGCTGCGGAAAACTAATAAATCTTCTCGGAATGTAACTGCGCCAGCGTTTTCCATCGCTCCAAAGTTGAAATCAACTACGGCAATTTGATCATACTTATCAAATGGATAGGCAAGACCGAAAGTCTTTTCAAAGTAATCAAACCCTTGCTTTGTGAGTAAGAAAATATCTTCAGGATCTAAATATTGCGCCATCGATTTGCGGCAGTAGATACCTAGAGGAACTTCTTTGCCTCCGTTGTAGACATCATGAACGTGTGAATATGGTCCGGCAATCAAAGCGGCTAAGTACATAGGAATTCGTGGTGTAGTTGTAAAAATCCAGTGAGCTTTGTCTCCACTTACTTCTTTGGAGGCTACCGGGTTATTTGAAATTGCTTCCCAGTGGCCAGGGGTTGTTACTGAAAAAGTAAAAGTTGCTTTAAGGGAAGGCTGATCAAAACAAGGGAACATGTGACGGCAATATGCGGTTTCTCCTTGTGAGTACAGGTATACCTCACCATCTGAAGGATCAACTGAACGCTGCAACCCTTCACCCGATTTTGAATAAACGCCTTCGATTTCAATGACTAAGTGGTTTTCGGATGCAAGATTTTTTAAAAAGATTGACTCACCATCAAAATTGGCCGTATCAATGCTGGCACCATTGAGCGTTACAGAGATAACTTTGCGACCACATGCGTCGATAAAAGTTGAGTATCCAGGGGTATTACAAGTAAAAGAAATCTCAGATTTTGCATAAAAGGTTTCATCGCCAGTCGTTACATCGAGTGTGACGTTATAACCCTCAACGTATAAATGTGCTGCACGTTCTGTAGCCTCAATCCTTGAGATATTTACTCCTGGCACTTATTGCTCCTTTTGTAGGTATCAATCCAACCATGACATTCTTACCCTATGGAACGCCCCTCGATTCGCAGTTACAGCATTCGTGGAACCCGCATTACTGAGGCGCAAAGGGCTGCAAAGCGTGCTCTACAGGAAATCCATGGGATTCCAGTTGCGAATAATAAGTTAGACCTACGGGCAATATTTCCAGCTGCTGAAAAAATAATTATGGAAATTGGATTTGGCATGGGGGAGGCCACCGCCATTATCGCCCAGCAGTCCCCGCACAATGGATATATCGCCGTTGATCTTCACCCGCCAGGAATCGGAAAATTACTTTCTCGGATAGAGGATGGTGGAATAAAAAACCTTAAAGTTATCGAAGAAGATGTCCATGTAGTTTTGCGATACATGATTCACGACGCAAGCTTAGATGGAGTGCATCTTTATTTTCCTGATCCTTGGCCCAAAGTCAAACACCACAAGCGAAGGATAGTTAACTCAGGCTTTCTAGATCTTGTGGCAACTAAGCTAAAACCTGGTGGTTACATTCACTGTGCAACTGATTGGGTTCCTTATGCAATTTCAATGGAAGAAGTTTTTAGTCAATCAGAAAAGTTTTCTGGAGGAGTTATTGATAAACCTGACTGGCGACCTGTCACTCGTTTTGAAGGTCAAGGCTTAGATAAAGACCACAGAGTTACAGACCTGCTGTATTTTCGTAAGCAGTAATTTTATTTATGCGTCGAATATGGCGCTCATCATTTGTAAACGGCGTTTCAATGAAGGCATCAATTATTGCTTTGCAATCCTCAATTGAGTGCATACGTCCACCAATTCCAACAACATTTGCATTGTTATGCTCTTTAGCTAACTTTGCAGTTTCGATACTCCAAGCAAGTGCCGCACGTACTCCTTTAACTTTATTTGCGGCAATTTGTTCGCCGTTGCCCGAACCGCCGAGAACGATTCCTAGTGAACCTGAATCTGCAACGGTTGCAACTGCGGCTGGGATACAAAAATCAGGATAATCATCGAGAGCGTCATATTCATGGGGACCATGATCTACAACTGTGTGAGCCTTACTCTGCAGATATTCGACAAGCGCGTTCTTTAGTTCGAGCCCAGCGTGATCGCTTCCGATGTGAATTCTCATATGCGCATACTGCCATCTAGGGCGAGTAGATAAAGAAAACCCGCCACATGATTTCTCACGTGGCGGGTTTATCTCTTAGGAGGAGGTTACATACATGAAGCTTTTGTGCGGATTAAGGATGCATTCCCATGCCGTGATCGTCATCCATGTCACCATGTCCTGGACCACCCTTTTTTCCACCTTTGCCTGGACCCATTGCGCCGCGTACTGAATCAACTTCAGCAGTTACGTGCGCAGTAAGACCTGACTTAAGTGTCGTTGCCTGCACAACAGTCAACTTTCCTGCAGTTACAGCAGCATCAATTTTATTTGTCTCAGCTGCAACGAGAGCAGCTATTAAAGCTGCCTTCTTTGCTCCAGCGATTGCACCAAGAGTTTCACCGGCTGCAAGTCGAGTTTTAATTGTTGCTGCATCAATCCCAATAGTTGTAGCAACGAGCGCCTCACGCGCTGTACGTGCTGCATCCTTAGTTGCGCGATCTGCACCTTCTTTACCCTCATGTGCTACACGTGCAGCAGTTAGTGCTGCTGTGATTGCATCTGACTGGGCTTGCGTAATCGTTCCCTTGGTTACAAGGCTTGCAAGAACAGTGCTGATTTCTTTTTCTACACCGCCAATTTTTACTCCTGACATTGGGTTAGCAATAGCGTTCTTAGTAGTTTTTGTGGAAGTAGATTTAACCGACACTGATTTTGCTTTAGATTCTGATGCAGTTGCAAATCCAACTGAAGCAACTGAGAGTGCAACAGTTGTTAGAACTACTGCAGCAATCTTTCTATTTGATGACATTTTCATGTCTACCTTTCACCTAGCGGAATTGTCATTGACCTCTCGTCATTGACTACCCGTAACTAACTACCTGAGGCTGAAGATGCTAACAGGACTTCCTGAAAACACGGTGTGAGTTTTTCTTGTTTTAAAGCTCGATTGCTGGGTTTACCAAGCCTTAAATTGGGGTAGCGGGCTAGGTTGACCTGATTTTTCTGACAATTGGGCAACCCCACAATGAATCTCAGAACTTTCCCAGACTCTTTAGAAGAGGTATTCACATGAAGCGCTCACGCATAGCTCTAGCAATCTCATTAATTTTCTCTCTCATGCTGACTCATCCAGTAAGTGCGTATGCTGCCGCAAAGAAATCAGTCATAGTTAAAAAAGCTGGACGTGCCAGCACGTTCGTACCCAATACGATTTTAAGTGGCAATGGAGTTCCAACAAAAGTACTTGGAATTGACGGAGACTTCTATATTGATTTAAAAGATGCGAATCTTTATGGTCCAAAAACTAAGGGCGTGTGGAAATTAGCAACATCGTTGAAAGTGACAGATTCAAAAACGTCTTCGATTGCAACTGTCGGTGTACAAGGTACTCAAGGTGCTAAGGGCGATACAGGAGCAACGGGAAATTCTGGATCAACCGGCGCACAAGGACTCAAAGGTGATACTGGATTTGCAGGATCAATCGGAGCAACAGGTATCCAAGGCATTAAAGGTGACACTGGATTAGCAGGATCAACCGGTGCTACAGGTTTAACCGGAAGCGTTGGTGTTACCGGTGCACAAGGAGTTCAAGGTGAAAGAGGTCCGAGTGGATTAACTGGAAGTGCTGGCGCAACAGGTTCGACAGGTCCCATAGGGGCAACAGGTATTCAAGGTATTAAAGGTGACACTGGATTAGCAGGATCTATAGGCGTTACCGGATCAATCGGAGCAACAGGATTAATAGGTGCGCAAGGAGCTCAAGGCGAAAGAGGTCCGAGTGGATTAACTGGTGCAACTGGAAACACTGGTGCAGTCGGAACTGCTGGCACTAATGGTGCGCAAGGAACTCAAGGCGAAAGAGGTCCAAGCGGATTAACTGGTGCAACTGGAAACACTGGTGCAGTCGGAACTGCTGGCACTAATGGTGCGCAAGGAACTCAAGGAATTAAAGGTGATACAGGAACATCTGGAAGTGTCGGCACAACTGGCGCTGCAGGTTCAAATGGTTCGCAAGGAATACAAGGAATAAAAGGTGACACCGGATCTACGGGAGCTCAAGGAATAAAAGGTGATACAGGAATATCTGGAAGTGTAGGTGCAACTGGTGCTGCGGGAACAAATGGTTCGCAAGGAACTCAAGGTGATGTTGGTTTCACAGGAGCACAAGGAATTAAAGGTGACACTGGAACTTCTGGAAGTGTTGGAACTGCTGGCGCTGCAGGTGCGAATGGAGCTCAAGGTATTCAAGGAACGCAAGGTATTAAAGGAGACGTAGGTTCAGCAGGAGCACAAGGAATTAAAGGTGACACCGGAACTTCTGGAAGTGTTGGAACTGCTGGCGCTGCAGGTGCGAATGGAGCTCAAGGCGTTCAAGGTGTACAAGGAATAAAAGGTGACACAGGAACTACGGGAAGCCCTGGAGCAAATGGGAATGATGGAACAAATGGATCTCAAGGCATTCAAGGAATAGCCGGAATTTCTAATTCTTTTTATGCGGACATTCAGCAATGGACTCTTGGTACGGATCAACCAGGAGAATCAACACAGTCACAACTATTTGCATTTCTTTCGATAAATACTTCATACACTTTTGAAATTATTCTTGATGGAACATTTACCCCAAATACAGAAGATCCGATGAGCATTGGAATTGAATTACAAAAAACCTCCAGTCTTGCAAGCATGGACTATCGGGTTTTTGCATCAGACGATACGATTTATACGAATGGCAATGGTGGAAGACACATCTCTTATCTATTAATTGGCTTTATACGTTGTGGTGCAGAGCTAACGGATATGAAACTGGTCTCAACCGATAATTACGGTACTACCTTGTTAAGTGCTTTTCACATTAGTGGAAAAGCTCTATTCAATAAGGTTGGCTCGATCGGTTAACGCTGCATAGAACCTATCTCCACCATTTAAGCGGATTAGTTAGTTTGGATTTCTAATTAATTAGTTCCAACCAAGTGCAGATTTTTTGAACAAAAGAGGAATTGCTGCTTGCACAGCTAATTAGCAGTTCTTTGGTTTTGGCTTAACACCACAAATCTTCTTTAGTTTAGCTTTGAGCGAATTAATTTGTTTTTTTAGTGCTTTATCAGAGGCAATGAGTGTCTTATCAGCAGGATTATTTACATACACTGTCGGAGCAGGCACTGGCGTCGCAGTAACTGTCACTGTCGGAGCAGGCACAGGCGTCGCAGTAACTGTCACTGTCGGAGCTGGTAAGGGTTTAGCAGTAACTGTCACAGTCGGTGTCGGTGAAGGTGTTGCAGCAGCCGTCACAGTCGGTGTCGGTGAAGGTGTTGGAGCAACCGTCGGAGTTGCAGTTCTGGAGATGAAAATCAATGGTTTTTCATAAGTAGACAAAACTATGTCTTGATTAAGAACATCTGCAACCAAAATAGTGTCGGTAAGGTCACTCTCGCTGCACACTTTCAAAGTAACCTTGCCTGTCGCATTTACACCTGAACTGTCTGCAACAATATCTCCGAATTTATTCTTAATAGTTAAATCAACACCATAGATTGAATCATCCATGATGACGTCAAAACTAAATTGGCTACAAGCCACAGGGGTATATAGAGATGCATCATCCCAACTGATTGTTACCCCAGACTCTTTTATTTGCCCCGCCGTCGCAGTCGAAATCGTAAAAGTGGTGGTGGTGGCCATTAAAAGAAGTACAAAGAATAAGCGAAGTGTTTTCATGTACTAAATCTTATGGCTCAATAAGTGAAAAAGTATGTGGCTCCTCATGCGTAAAAATATGGAGCGGGTGACCGGGATCGAACCGGCATGGCCAGCTTGGAAGGCTGGGGCTCTACCATTGAGCTACACCCGCAATTGAAATTACGCTGCGAACATCAGCGTAATCACGCGTAAATTGATGAGATGACTCATCGATTCGGTGGAATCTTACACCGTTGCAGACCATAGAAATCCACTCTTTCTCGAAAGAAAGGGCACGGATATGGCACGGATAAGGCAAGCAGGGGCATACTTTATATATGAAAGAAGTTATGACAGTTCGTGGCCCGGTAGATGCTTCTAAACTTGGGATCATTCTTCCCCATGAACATTTGCTTTTCGACCTTTTTCGAGTATTTCAGCCACAGCGTGAATTCAAGGTAATCGATGCCGATTTAGCTGCTTCAGAGTTACAGCTTTATGTGGATGCAGGGGGTTCAACGATTGTAGAAGTTACAACTATAGATATGGCTCGAGATCACAAGAGCATGCTTGCCATCAGTGAAAAAACTGGAGCACATATCATTATGTCTACAGGTTGGTATCGGGAGCCTTTTTACAGTCCAGACATGTGGCATCGAACAACTAAAGAGTTAACTAAGCAATTAGTAGATGAGATTAACTTTGGGATTGATGGAATTCGCCCCGGAATTATTGGGGAAATTGGTACTCACCATGGTTACGTTTCACCTGTTGAGGAAAAAGTGCACAGGGCAGCAGCGCGTGCGCATTTAGAAACAGGGTTAGCAATAACTCTGCACTCCAATGCCACCAATGTGGGACTTGCTCAACTTGATGTGTTGGAGGAAGAAGGAGTTGACCTTTCAAAAGTAGTAGTAGGTCACTGCGATACCTATCCGAAACTTGATTACCATTTAGCCTTACTTGATCGGGGAGCCTGGGTTGAATTTGACACGATCAGAGGCTCTTTCGAATATGAGACAAATATGCAGATAAAACTAATTACTGACCTAATATCGCGCGGATTCTTATCGAGAATACTTCTCTCGCAAGACTTGGGCTCAAGCAGGCTTTTAACCGCTTACGGAGGAAACGGCTTTGCTTACTTAGTGACTACTTTTCGCCAACGGCTGATAGAGGCTGGGCTGAGCAATGAACAAATCGTGACGCTGATCCAAGACAATCCCCGCAGAATGCTTGTTGGTGACTAGCAGTTGAGATAGAAGTTTCCAATAAATAGGAGCTGCCACCGCACTAAAGTAATCTAGTCAAACGATTGACTTCTTTTTGAACAAGGTTTAAACTCAAAAAAACCTTACGAAGGGGTCTGCGGATGAAGGATTCAGAGATCACCCAGAGACTCACGTCGCCAGGTTTTTTTCAATCACCGTGGGAAGTTTATGACTATCTAAGAATGGAAGAACCAGTCTTTTGGTGTGAACCTTGGTCTCAATGGATTATCACAAAGCACAAAGATGTCTCCTTTATTCTGAAGAACCCATCACTGTTCTCAAGCGTTGGCTGGGAATTCAGATACCTATCGCAGTTACCCAGGGATCAACGAGAAAAGCTAAAGAATGTGTACCGTCACTACGAAACACAGGTAATGTCCAATTCCGATGCACCAGAACATACCCGGCTTCGAAAACTCATTCATCGAAGTTTTAGTCCAAGAGTAATAGAGGCATTGCGTAGTCAAATTGAACAACTAGTTGAAAACGCATTTGCAAATTTGCCTAAAGATAAACCATTTGACTGGGTCAGTTCTTTCGCTTACCCATTCCCAGCAACTGTAATTGCCCTGTTGTTCGGCGCTCCTACTGAAGATAAAGCTAAGTTTGAAAAATGGAGTACAGATATTGTCTCTTTTATTGGCAGCGGTTCACCGCAAGTTGATCTAGCACTAAATCTAGAACAAAGTTTGATTGAGTTCCGAGAGTATTTAGATTCCCTCATTTCAGTTCGTCGGTTAGAACCAAAAGATGATCTGCTTTCATTAATGATTGAAAAGTCAGATGATGGAGATTCCCTGACGCAAGATGAACTCATAAGCACGTGTATCACAATTCTTTTTGCAGGCCATGAAACCACAGCGAATCTGCTGAGTATTTTACTTTTAGAGCTGTTTCGAAATCCAAATCAGTGGCAATTATTGTTAGAGAATCCAGATTTATCTGCATCGGCTGTTGAAGAAGCTCTGCGTTTCAACGCCCCGGTACAACGCATCAGACGTGTGGCAAAAGAAGATATAGAAATCGCTGGTTTAACCATAAAGAAAGGGGATTCGGTAATGGGATTTATCGGTTCGGCGAATCGCGATGAAGATATTTTTTTAGATGCAAATTCATTTAATATATCAAGAGAGAGATCACAGAATTTATCTTTTGGTGCAGGGATTCACCTTTGTATTGGAGCAGCACTCTCGCGACTGGAATCAACCATCGTCCTACGTGAATTAGCGAGGTTGTTCCCCAACTCCAATCTGGCACCTTCTTTTCAAGAAGAGTACTTTGAAAATATGACTTTTAGAGGCGTCCGGTCTTTAAAATTAATCTTGAGCGCGTAATAGAAAAGAGATGAATTATGAAAATGAAATCTGAGCACGTCGAGCATCTTTTTGACTTGAGTGGTCGAGTTGCAGTTGTAACTGGAGGCGGGGGAGGTTTGGGATCAGCTATTGCGATTGGCCTCGCAGGCGCTGGTGCTTCAGTCGTAGTTCTCGATATCAATCAAGAATTAGCCGATAATGTAGTCCAGGAAATTCGTAGCAATGGTGGTGAAGCTAGAGCGATGACTTGTAACGTCACAGTTAAAAGTGATTTTGAAGAAGTAAGTAGGACTCTGGATAAAATTGATATTTTGGTAAATAGCGCTGGAACTACTTCAAGGCACGCCGCTGAAGATTTCCCAGAAGATATCTATGATCGAATCATTGCTACAAATCTCAAGGGAAGTTTTATGAGTTGCCAGATATTTGGCCGAAGAATGCTGGATAAAAATTCAGGCAGCATAATAAACATGGCATCAATTGGCTCATCGATTGCATACCCTCACACCACCGCGTATCTACAAAGTAAAGGGGGAGTGGCGCAGATGACACGAAGCTTGGCGCTTGAATGGATTTCACGGGGTGTGCGAGTGAATGCGATTGCACCAAGTCTTTTTGATACACCGTTAGTCCGAGCCTCAGAGAACAAGGTACAACTAACGAGCGATTTCATTATGGCAAGAACACCAATTGGGAGAAAAGGTGACCCATTGGAAGTTGTTGGGCCGGCTATTTTCTTGGCCTCCGATGCTGCATCCATGGTTACAGGTCATTTACTTCAGGTCGATGGTGGATATCTCATCAACTAAGGGAGAGTTGCGACTTCCGTTATTCAATTTTCCCAAAAACTCTGTTGCGCTAGTTACCGGAGCCGGCAGTGGCATTGGTTTTGCTACTGCGACTCTCTTGAGCCAGGTGGGCGTCATTACATATGGCCTTACGAAGATAGCCGATGATAAACCTGAAATTTCACATGGGTTGATTCGATGGCTAGTTGCAGATGTATCCGATCGGGACCAAGTGGACAGTGCAATTTCTCGAGTTCGCGAAGAACATGAAAGCTTAGACTTTTTAGTCTCGAATGCCGCAGTGGTACGGCACGCCCCTGTTGGGGATGTACTCATCTCGGATTTAAAATATATGTTAGATACAAATTTGATTGGGTACTTCAATCTCATGGGATCCGCTTTGCCATTGTTGAAAAAATCAAAGGCGGCCTCCGTGGTTGCCGTATCTTCAATTCATGCACAAACTACTTCCCGCATGGTGAGTGGTTATGCAGCTACAAAAGGGGCGCTTGTCTCGGCAGTGAAAGCAAGTGCGTTGGATTTAGGGGCAGACGGAATACGTGTAAACGTTGTTCTGCCAGGATCAGTTGATACGCCCATGCTCAGGGCTAGTGCAAATCTTCGTTTTCCAGAAAACCCTGATGCACAAATTGATGAATGGGGCAGGAGTCATCCACTGGGAAGAATTCTCGAACCTGAAGAAGTTGCACACGCCATTATCTTTTTAGGCAGTCCCATGGCTAGCGGAATTACTGGTGCGACACTAATAGTCGATGGGGGACTTTCGGCAAAACTTGCTCTTTAGGTGATCGTCCTTGATGATCTCCTGATAATTTGCAAGGCAGGGGTTCTACCGTTGAACTACACCCGCATCAGCTGCTGAGAGGACCAAGTTAGTGGGTCGGTAAGAGAAGCATGAAATCTGCTCTAGACTCTCTCATTGCGCCTCGGGGCGTAGCGTAGTGGCTAGCGCGCCTGCTTTGGGAGCAGGAGACCGGGAGTTCGAATCTCCCCGCCCCGACCAGTTCTTTTTCGTAGTTCGTTTCTAATTTAGGAGTATTTGTGAAAAGCACCGTCGAGAATCTTTCTCCAACACGTGTTCGTCTCGATATTGAAATTGAATACTCTGAAATGTCATCGCATGTAGCTGATGCATACAAAAAAGTTGCAACTCAGGTAAACATTCCAGGTTTCCGTAAAGGAAAAGTTCCAGCAGCGATGATTGATCAGCGTGTTGGGCGTGGAACGGTTTTGGATGAGGCAATTAACGCCGCACTTCCAGATTTCTATGGCAAGGCAGCTCGCGAGCACTCAGTTGCTGTTATTGGTCGTCCAGTTGTCGATGTCAAAGAGTTTGTTGATAATGAAAAACTTACGTTTACTGTCGAAGTTGATGTTCGACCAGAGGTTAAGTTGCCTGATTTTTCAAAGATAACAATTGAAGTTGATGACGTTGTAGTTGCCGATGCAGATGTTGATGAGCAAATTGAATCATTGCGTACGCGCTTTGGAACTTTAACAACTGTGGAGCGTGCAATTGTTACAGGTGACTTTGCTACCTTGGATATGGATGCATTTATTAACGGTGAATCTGTTGAAGGTGGACAAGCAAATGATATTTCTTACGAAGTTGGTTCAGACCGCATGATTGAAGGCTTGGACGATATTTTGGTTGGTATGTCTGCCGGGGAGACTAAGAAGTTTGAGACTCAGTTGGTTGGACAGGCCGAAGGTGAAAAGGGCGAGGTCGAGGCAACCGTTAAGGCAGTTAAAGAGCGCGAGCTTCCACCTGTTGATGATGCTTTCGCAAAGCTTGCATCAGAGTTTGATACTTTGGCCGAGCTAAAAGCTGACTTTGTTGAGCGTTTGGGTCGCGTTAAGAAGATGGAACAAGGGACACAGGCGCGTGATCGCTTAGTTGAAAAACTCCTTGCAGATTTGGATATTCCCGTCCCAGATAATTTGGTCGAACTTGAGGTTAATGATCACCTCGAAGGCGAAGGCCGCATGGAAGATGCCGAGCACCGCACAGAAGTTGATGGCCAAGTTCGTTCATCGTTGAAGTCAGATTTCTTACTTGATGCGATTGTGCAGACAGAAGATGTCCAAGTTACCGAGATTGAATTGACCGAGTATTTAGTGCGCACTTCACAGCGGTACGGAATGGCGCCGCAGCAGTTCGCTGAGGAGTTGCAAAAGGCTGGCCAGATTTCTCAACTAGTTGCCGAAGTAACTCGCGCAAAGGCATTGGCATCAGTCTTGGGTCGAATCACCGTTAAGGATGCGTCAGGCAATGAGATTGATCTTGAAGCCTTGCGACCACAGCCTGGACAGGTAGATGTTCAACCCTCTGATTTAATCGAAGAGGCTTAAGTACTTACAAAGTTCATTGGGGCTTTAGCCCTAAGCGAACACCAGCCAGTTCACGCTCATATTTTCGCTATTTGGGAAGCATTTAGCGTTCAACATTGTTAGCCTCACTACAGGTAACAAACATGCAACCGGAAGGAATACCCGTGGATTTTCTTAACCCACAAGCTAGTCAACTCCAAGCTCGCTCTTCGAGCGTTGGAATGATTGGCCTCGATGATCAGGTCTATAACCGTTTGCTTCGTGAGCGGATTATTTTTCTTGCCGGTGAAGTTCGAGACGATATGGCTAATGCAATCTGTGCGCAGATTTTGCTTTTAGCGGCAGAGGATTCAAATAAAGATATTTATCTTTACGTAAACTCACCAGGCGGATCAGTCACTGCCGGTATGGCCATCTACGACACGATGCAGTACGTCAAAAACGATATTGCAACTGTTGGAATGGGAATTGCCGCATCAATGGGACAGTTCCTATTGACTGCAGGTGCACCTGGAAAGCGATATGCCACACCTAATGCGCGTATCTTGATGCACCAACCACTTGGTGGAATTGGTGGCACTGCAACTGACATTCGAATTCAAGCCGAGCAGATGGCAATTACTAAGCGCACAATGGCTGAAATTAATGCCAAGCACACTGGTCAGACACTTGAAAAAATTCTTATTGACTCTGATCGTGACAACTGGTTTAACGCCGAGGATGCTAAGGCATACGGCTTCATCGATCACATTGCAACATCTGATGGTCAAGTATCAGGAGGAAAGGCGTAATGAAACATATTCAGGAAATCAGCGCTCGCTACATACTTCCAACTATTGAAGAAAAAACTGCTTATGGTTTTAAGCGACTTGATCCATACACAAAGTTGTTTGAAGAGCGCATTATCTTCATGGGTCAGCCAATCGATG
>WLMW01000024.1 GCA_009700025.1 Actinomycetota bacterium | reverse complement strand
TTTCCCTCCACACGCAGTTAGTGTTGTAATTGTTAAAAGGACAGCTGTTGCAACTGCTAGATACTTTTTCGCGCGCATTGTTTCCCTCATTCAAGTTCACCGATTAGTTTAAATTCCCCGCCACCAAGTTGACCTTGAGCACGATACATCTCTAACTTGGCACGAGTATCTGCAATATCAAGATTGCGCATAGTTAACTGACCAATGCGATCGACCGGGCCAAAGGCAGCATTTTCTGTGCGTTCCATCGACAATTTATCTGGGTGATAGCTCAAAGCTGGTCCGGAAGTATTCAAAATTGAGTAATCATCTCCGCGACGCATACGAATAGTTACCGAACCAGTTACAGCAGAGGCCACCCATCGCTGAAGTGATTCACGGAGCATGAGGGCTTGAGGGTCTAACCAGCGGCCTTCATACAACAAACGACCGAGACGACGACCTTCTGCATGATAATTAGCGATGGTATCTTCATTGTGAATTGCACTTATTAAACGCTCGTAAGCAATAAACAAGAGCGCCATTCCTGGAGCTTCGTAAATTCCACGACTCTTTGCTTCAATAATACGGTTTTCAATTTGGTCAGCCATCCCTAAACCGTGACGTCCGCCAATTAAATTTGCCTCTTGCAATAGCGCAACTACATCACTGAACTCTCGGCCATTAATTGAAATTGGGCGACCTTGCACAAAATTAATAGTTACATCTTCACTTTCGACAATTACTGAAGGATCCCAAAACCGTACGCCCATAATTGGCTGAACTAGTTCGATGGATGAATCTAAATTCTCAAGACTTTTAGCTTCGTGAGTTGCACCTAAAATATTGGCATCAGTTGAGTATGCCTTTTCCGTGCTATCGCGATATGGTAAGCCTTGTGCAACCAGCCATTCAGACATTTCTTTGCGACCGCCAAGTTCATTAACGAAATCAGCATCTAACCAAGGCTTGTAGATTCTTAAATTAGGATTCGCTAAAAGTCCGTAGCGGTAGAAGCGTTCAATATCATTGCCTTTGTAAGTTGATCCATCACCCCAGATTTCAACCGAGTCTGCGTGCATGGCACGAACTAACATTGTGCCGGTTACTGCCCGGCCTAACGGTGTTGTATTAAAATACTGCTTTAATCCACTACGAATATGAAATGCGCCGCAGGCAATTGCTGCGAAGCCCTCTTCAACGAGCGCGCTCTTGCAGTCAACAAGTCTTGCGATTTCCGCTCCATACTCTTTTGCGCGACCCGGAACTGAATCAATATCAGGCTCGTCGTACTGACCAAGGTCGGCTGTATACGTGCAAGGAATTGCACCTTTTGCGCGCATCCAAGCAACTGCGACTGACGTATCAAGGCCACCAGAAAATGCAATTCCGACTTTCTCGCCAACGGGTAATGAGGCTAGGACCTTGGACATACGTTAAGTCTAACTGATGAAGGGTGCAGGGAGTTTGCTCTCAAGGGCAGGAGTAATCCCCCATTGTGCGCAAATTTCGCGATATCTCGTCAAATCAATTGAATCAGGTGGAGCATTTGTCTTAACTGCACGGATCATTAGGTTACGCGGAGTGTGCTCACCGCCAATGAACTCAATGATTTCAACTCTATAACCCACAATTCTTAAAATCTGAGCCCTCAATGTGTCTGTTAACAAATCTCCAAGACGTTCTCTCATTAATCCAAACTTTGTGACCCCAGCCCATGGTTCAGGACTCACATCCATTTGCGATTGAATGTCGTGGTGGCAGCAAGGGGCAATTAGTAGCAGCTTTGCATCTGCTTTAACGGCCCAGGCAATCGCATCATCAGTTGCGATATCACAGGCATGTAATGCAATTGCAACATCAGCAGATTGTTTTGTCGTGTTAGCAATTTCTTCAGCACGAAAATTAATTGTTGAAGTAATTCCTAACTTTTTGGCAATTTCATTGTTGCGATCTCGAGATGCCGTACGTATATCAATACCGGTTACTTCTACGGGGATTCCGATAGAACGCAAATATTGGTGCGCTGCAAAAGTTAAATATGCATGCCCGCAACCTAGATCTACAATGGAAAGGGGCTTTTCTTTGCTTGGGGCATGAATTTGGCCAGCCTCAATTGCACTCTTGAGTGTTGGCGCAAGTAAACGTAAGAACTCTTCAACTTGTAAATACTTATCCTGCTTAGAAGGTTTTATGTTTCCTTTGTGATCTGTAATTCCAACTTCCAATAAGAATGGATCCGTGGGGTCCAATAAGCGGTTCTTTTTCTTATCATGGCTTAACTCTTGCGTGAAAGCTTTCTTCTCGTAACCTACATGTGCTTCACCGCTCTTAGTGATTCTAATTGCCATTGAACCTTCTGTATGTTCAACTAAAATATTTGAATAACCACTGTTTAAAAAAGTAAGAATGAGATCTGATTCTGGCTGGATGTTCTTCACAGTCGTCGCCCGACCATCGTTGTGACTCAATTGCAACTGGATTTTATCTTTGATGAGAACTGGGCGAATATCAACTCTTTCGAACTCAGTCTCCATTGATTTTCGCCGACCGGAAAGCACTACTCGAACCAAGACACTTGTGTTTAGGATTTGTACACATGCTTTTTCAAGCGCGACATCTAGCGATATTGCCATTTTTTACTTCAAAGACGCTACGGCCGACATAGCCTGAGTCTAAGTCCGCTCGAGCGTAACTTCAAACTAATTCTCATAAAACTCATAATTGTTTCCTGGGTCGCACAGACATTCTTACAACTTGTCCTACTGTCAATAATTATGGTCGGTCAAAAAGTCCAGTCCCAAAATGTTGAAAACACAATTAATGAAACACACACTGCATCTCTTGCTGAGTTTGAATTGGCGAAGGAGGCTCGCGCTTTGGCGCACCAGGAGCTAGCCGAACTCCATGCCATCTCACAAGATATTCATAAGTTATTGAAAGAGGTAGAAGCCAAGTTTTCAGGCTAAATCGTTATAGAAGCGCAACCTTCTTTGGCCGATTTCAGTTTTGTTGCATTGATTGCCAGTTAATGAGTGACATAGATTGCGGTCATGAAGTCAACACCATGGTGGAAAGAAGCGGTGATTTATCAAATTTACCCGCGTTCTTTCTACGATAGCAATGGTGATGGCGAAGGTGACTTAGCCGGAATAACGTCCCACCTTTCATATGTTCGAGAGCTAGGTGTTGATGCAATCTGGTTAAGCCCTTTCTACACATCACCAAATAAGGATGGCGGCTATGACGTTGCAAATCCACGTGATGTTGACCCGCGCTTTGGAGATCTGGAAGATTTCAAAGCGCTCATTATGAGCGCACATAACTTCAATTTACGAGTACTAGCTGACATTGTCCCTAATCATTTTTCAGATCAACATGAGTGGTTTCAGTCCGCACTAAAAGCTGGTAGAGGTTCACCCGAACGTAATCGCTTTCATTTCTACGACGCAAATCCTGATGGAACTCCACCAAATAATTGGATATCTCTTTTCGGTGGTCCATCATGGACCCAAGTCGATGATGGACAGTTTTATTTACACCTCTTTGACTCTTCTCAGCCTGATCTTAATTGGGATAATCCTGATGTCCATGCAGATTTCGAAACAACTCTCCGTTTTTGGTTAGATCTTGGGGTCGATGGATTCCGAATCGATGTGGCACATGGATTAGTGAAAGAAGATATTGGAAAAGACCATCCAGATCCCAGCGGTCTGAGCAACGCGCTTCGACTAGATGTTGAAATGGAAACTGAAGCTCGAAATGCGCTATTAGAGTCCGTACCGTATTTTGATCGACAAGGCGTCCATGAGATATATCGAAAATGGCGCAAGATTTTTGATTCCTATGGTAATCGTGACGTAATGGCAGTTGCTGAAGCATGGGTACACCCACCGTTAAATGCAACACGATACGTCCGTGCTGATGAACTTCATCAAGTTTTTAACTTTGATCTGCTTACTGCTCCCTTTAACCGTAATTTTCTTTTCGATGTAATTACCCGGTCAATTGAACATAATGCAACAGTTAACGCGCTTCCAACATGGGCGCTGAGCAACCATGATTCACCGCGTGTTGCATCGCGTATTGGAGATCTGGAATCACAGGCACTCGCACTTTTTGTTTTTGCACTTCCCGGTTCTGCTTATGTTTTTGCGGGTCAAGAGTTAGGGCTTCCAGATGGGCAGCTTGACGATTCAGATCGCCAAGATCCATCGTTTATTCGCTCCCATGGCGCGATAAAGGGACGAGATGGGGCACGAGTACCACTGCCGTGGAGTGGAGACGAACCACCTTTTGGGTTTACAACTGGCAAACCCTGGTTACCTATCAATCAATCGTGGAGTGTTTTGACTGTTGAGTCAGAAAAGTCAGACTCCAACAGCGTCCTTAATCTATATCGAAGCGCAATTGCCCTTCGTACTGAATTCTTAGCCGGATCAGGTGAAATTAAGTGGCTTGAATCACCATTACATGGCTCCAATCAAGGCCAACTGCTCGGCTTTAAACGAGGCAAAATAACTGTCTACATGAACCTTTCGGACAAGGATTGTGCGCTCGATTTTGATGGTCAAGTGATTATTTCAAGTAACAGTAGCTCAATTGATTCAAATGAAAAACAAGTAATTCCAGCGTGCTCAACTGTCTGGATTCTTAACTAACTGACACAATTCCGCCATGGAATCTACGACTACGTGGCTAGTAACAATTGGAATTTTAGCTGCCGTCATAATATTTGATCTAGCTATTGCGGTTCTACGAAGAAATAAAGTCACATCCATTGGTGAGGCTGCTTTTTGGACAACTTTCTATATTGGTACAGCTATCGTCTTTGGGGCACTTTTACCGCATTGGTCAAGTGAAAATGGTCAGAAAGAGTTTTTTGCTGGTTGGTTAACTGAGTATGCATTATCGGTAGACAATATTTTTGTGTTTATCATTCTGCTCACACATTTAAAAGTTCACAAAGAAAGACAACAGTTAGTTCTTTTACTTGGAATTATGCTTACAATCGCAATTCGTGGACTCCTTATACCTCTCGGTGCCGCACTTATTTCGCGTTTCTCCAGCGTCTTTTTTGTATTTGGTGCGTTCCTTATCTATACCGCATATACGCTGGCAAAAGAAAAAGAAGAAGATGAATATAAAGAGGGGCGAGTTGTGGCTTCATTAAAAGCTCGGGGTATGAGTATCTTTTCAATCGCTCTCATTGCTCTTGGACTCACAAATCTTGTCTTTTCACTGGACTCAATTCCTGCAATTTTTGGCCTGACTAAAGATCCATATATTGTGACAACGGCAAATGTTTTCGCGCTAATGGGGTTGCGCCAACTCTACTTTTTACTTGAAGGATTACTATCTCGTCTTATTTTCTTATCAAAAGGTCTCTCTTTTATTCTTGCGTTTATCGGTGTTAAGATGATTATGGAAGCATTTCACGGCATAGGCGTTGATGACATTGCTGCAGTTCATATTCCCGATGTAAGCCTTGAAATTAGTCTTGGCGTGATAGTTGCAACACTGATGATAACCACTGTAGCAAGCCTTACAGCCACTCGAAAAGATGGAAGTGCGATAGTTTAGACGGATTCTTTTTTCTTTCTTACTGTTTCGCGATTGTAATCTTTTGTACGTTCATGAATTTTTCTTATTTGTAGAGCAAAAGCCTTTATAGCGGAATCAAAAGCTGCAAGATCATTAAACTCCGCAGCCTCAGACTTGATAAAAGGCCCAGCACCATGAGAGGTCAAAATAACTCGGTGCGAATTTTTCCCTTGACGAGGGTTTGCTTCATGAAGAATTTCAACCTCCACGCGTTCAATCAAGACACTAAAACGCTCCATAGAGTTGAGTTTTTCTTCGACAATTGCTCGAAAGTCTTCGGCTAAATCTGCATGACGTGCATGAATAAGAATCTTCATACCTAGAAGGGTAGTGCGTAAACGACCCCTGTTGCTAGAGTTGCAAGAAGAATAGATTTTCCTAGAATTCTAAGTGCAGTTTTTCTGTCTGCATCTCTATCTTTTGCATCACTTACCCGAGAGATATCTCCGAGCTTGCCGAGGTTAAATGTTCCTGCAAAACCATATGCCAGACAGAATTTACTTCGTGATTGGACATAACCAACCGATGCCACCATGAGCGGGAGAAAAATCCCTAAACGGGCGCTCGGACCGGCATTTACCGAGATTAATCCAATTAGAGTGGTCAGTGAAAAAAACAATCCAACTAAACCAACCATCTGCCTTCGACGAACTTCACTTTTTCCTAGATTACAAGTGCCCGGAATATATCTGGCCTCAGACATCTTCGTACTCGTCTTCATCTATCCATGCATTCGCGGAAGTATCCTCTTGGTGCTCGATCCAAGACAAAAAGGAACCTACGGCGCGAAACGCTAATACCGCCACAGTAACTGCAGCAAATACTCGACGAATCGCTTTTACCATGGGTTAAAAATACTCGGTATTGAGCAAAATTTCTCTAGATAGAAGCAAGGGCGGCGTTTATGTCGTTCCAAATATCGTCAACATGTTCACAGCCCACAGAAAGACGAATTAATTGCTCAGGTACTGAGGCGCTTTCTATTGGCCATCTGCGGCGACGCTCCCACAAGGACTCAATTCCCCCAAGACTGGTTGCATGAGAAATTAAAGTCGATGATTCGCAGACAGTTTGAGTTTCTTCGGCAGTACCAGCCACTTCAAAGGAAATAATCGCACCAAATCCTGGGTAGCGAACACGAGAAACCTTTGGGTGTGCTGATAAACGTGATACTAGTTCTTTGGCATTTTCCTGTGACTTAGCGAAGCGAAGAGGGAAAGTTCTCAAACCGCGCAGCGCAAGCCATGATTCAAATGGACCTGGGATTGAGCCACTGAAACTGCGAGCATCCTGAAGTCGTTTAAATAGAGCTTGATCATTCGTCGAAAGCGAACCCATGAGAACATCACTGTGACCAGATAGAAATTTAGTCACCGAGTGCATCACGATGTCAGCTCCCATAGCTAAAGGATTTTGGATAAGTGGTGTGGCGAAGGTGTTATCGACAGCCACTCCGATTCCTGATTTCTTCGCTGCTCCGATTAAGGTTTCAAGCTCTGCAACATCTAAGCAAGGATTAGTAGGAGATTCAATCCAAACAAGCGCAGCACCTTTCATCGCATCGATTACTGATGGAGTATCTACGATGTCGACAAAACGAACTTCTAATCTCCCGCTCTCATGAAAAGTTTTGAGTAATGTCATGACACCGCTATAGCCTTGATTAGAAGCAACAACTGGTGCCCCAATAGGTAATATAGAAAAGACTGCACTAATGGCCGCCATTCCAGATGAAAAAGCTAAAGTTTGGCCACCTTCAAGGGCAGAGATTGCATCTTCCAATGCGTTCCACGTTTCATTGCCATAGCGGCCATATCCAATCGGACCGCCCGCATGAAATGTTGATGTTAATACGATGGGTGGATTGAGCGCTGCATCGGGTGCGACTTGTGGCCGACCAGCGGTAATTGCCTGTGTCTCGGGATGTTGGCTCATGCTCATAGCCTAATCCTTTGAAAGCACGGCCATAGCCGCATTATGGCCAGGAATTCCACTGACGCCACCACCACGAACCGCCCCTGCCCCACAAATAAAGATCTTTGGATCATCGGTTTCAACACCCCAACTTGGTGCTGAACCATCTTCACGGAAAGGAAATTGCAAATCCCTGTGAAAAATATTCCCGCGAGGAAGGCCTATTTCTTTTTCGATATCCAATGGTGTTTTCACTTCTATTCCAACAATTAAGTCCTCGATTGGTTCTGCAAGATATTCATTGAGTGAAGTTAGCGCTGACTTTAATGCTGCTTCACGAGCGCTTTCATTGTCAGCATCAAAGAGAGATGCTGGAGTATGCAAACCAAAAAGCGTCAGAGTTTGATATCCAGCTTGTGCTAATTCATCACTAAGAATTGAAGGGTCCGTTAGCGTGTGGCAATACATTTCAAGTGGCATAACTGAAGGCATGTGACCACTCTTTGCTTGTGTAAATATAGTTTCAAAGTGAGAGAAAGTTTCATTCGCATGAAAAGTTCCAGCAAATGCTAAGCGTGGATCGATACCCGACTTGAGTTGAGGAAGACGTTTCAAAAGCATGTTTATCTTCATTTGTGCGCCATCTAGACTTTCTGGCTTGCTGGTCCCACGCAAACTAGCAAGTGTTTGTGGGGCAATATTGGATAAAAGAAAAGTTGATTTTAATGCCAGTCCATTTGCCGTCGTAACACGAACGCCATCTCCATCACTATTAATTGTTGTGACTCGCTGGTTTAAATCAATCTGGACGCCGGCTTCTATTGCAACACGTTCGAGTTCATTAACCAGTGCACCCATTCCACCTTGGGGAACTTTCCACTCCCCGGTTCCGTTACCCATTAGATGATAAAGAAAACAGATATTTGCTTGCATTTCAAATGCGGATGCGAAAGTACCAATTAATGCATCTGTTAAGACCACGCCTCTCACCACGTCATTTTTAAAGCGCGAAGTAATAATCTCTCCAATTGGTTTCTCAATCATAAAATCCCAAATATCAGGACTGCCAACTAACTCCTTAAGTTCACTCCTAGTTTTTAGAGGTTGAAGCAATGTTGGTGCAATCCGTTCGGCAAAATCTGCTATCTCCCGATAAAACTCCTGCCAAGCTTGGCCCTCACTCCCGGTTGGATCTAATTCATTAAAAGATGATTGGGTTTGGTGGTCCCATTCTCGCGAGACCAAAAGTCCCAGATTTTCTCCATTTCGTTCATACGGTGTGTAGCTTGAAACATCCCGAGATACGCACTCAAAGTTAATTCCCAAATCTTTGACAATAGAGTCAGGCAAAAGTGACACTAGATAGGAATAACGTGAGATTCGAGCGTCATAACCAGGAAAAGCACGAACACTTGTGGTCGCTCCCCCGACTTCAGCATTAGCTTCAAGAATGCGCACTTTTTTTCCGGCACGGGCAAGGTAAGACGCTGCAACCAAGCCATTATGGCCGCCACCAACAATGATTACATCAGCGTCAAAATTTTCCACTAGATAGCTTTTACGATGCGCGCAATCGCCTCAGTAATAATTTCAGGACTTGTTGCAAAGTTAAGTCGCACATACTGCGAGGCTTGCACACCATAAATACTGCCTGCGTTAAAGGCAACTCTTCCTTTTTCTAACAGCGTTGCGGCGGGATTTTCTCCTAAGTTCAGGCTGCTGAGATCCACCCAAGCCAAATAACTATTTTGAGGAAGGTCATATGTAACCGAAGGTAAGTGCGTGGCTAATAGGTCTTGCAGCATTAATCGATTGTGATCAAGTTGTGTAATAACGGAGTCCAGCCATGAGCCACAATCGGCAAATGCCACTGCCGAAGCAAATGCCCCGAGAATTGCTGCCCGAAAATGGACCGCTGCTGGCATTAAATCTAGCTTTGCTTTAATTTCATCATTTTGAGACACAATAATTGCACACTTTAAGCCAGCAATATTCCAGCCCTTTGATGCTGCCGTCACGGTTATTCCAACTTCACGCGCTGTTTCATTTATCCCCAAGAATGGAAAAAAAGTATGTGAAGAAAATGTTAGTGGTGCATGTATTTCGTCACTTATAACCAGAACCCCATAAGTCTTCGCCATCAGTGCAATACGTTCAAGTTCTTCTTTTGAATACACGCGCCCAAGAGGGTTATGTGGTGAACATAATAAATGTACTTTCAATCCTGAGGCATACACTTTTTCAATGGCATCTAAATCTAACTGCCATGGGTTAAGCATCTGGCTTGAGATTCCAGTTCGGGTAAATGGAACATCAATTTTGGTAAGTTGAGTCTCATTTATCCAGTTATAGAAGTTTTGATACACCGGTGAGTTAATTAAAATCGTGTCTCCGGGCCTAGTAATAACACGCAATACTTCTACTACGGCAACGCCAACATCAGAGGCGACACGAACTTGAGAGGTATCAACGCTCCAGTTCCATCGCTCTGCTGCAAATTTAGCAAAACCTTCTGCAAGTTCAGGCACTGCTCCCAAATATCCAAGATCCGAATTAGTAATCATCTCTTGCAAGACTGCGCGAATTGGTTCAGCGACCGGATAATCCATCTCTGCAACAGGTAAAGGCAAAACGTCACGATCAAAAGCACGCCATTTTTCAGAGTGATGAGTCAGTAAGTTGGCTAAACTCGGCGCTTGAATATTAGTTTTATTCATCGCAGAAGGCTACCTTGCAATTCTTTATAACTGAAGTAGGTTAGCCCTCGTCCGGCAATAATCTGCGTGTTGTATTTCGCACAACCAAAGTTGTAGGCAAAACTAGTGATGGCGGAACAACATCGGGCTTCCGTAAACGCTCCATGATTGACCAAGCGGCCATTTCACCCATTAATGCCACCGGTTGTTCAATAGTTGTGAGTTCAGAAAACTCCGCCATTTCATGACCATCAAAGCCAACTATCGAAATATCATCGGGACTTTTTAATCCATGTCTACGCAGGGCTTGTAATGCCCCCATTGCCATCTCATCGGATTCGCAAAATATTGCCGTTGGTCGATTAGGTCGAGCAAGCAAATCATCCATGGCTCGTGAGGCTGTATGCATTGTGAAGTCTCCATGGACCTCGCGCGATGGCAGCCACTCTAAATGATTTTCAGCCAGTACCTGCATGAATCCTTTGCGTCGATCCTGTGGAACACTGAAATTAAATGGGTCATCGGGACGACCAGACATCAAGCCAATTTTTTTATGACCTTGGTTAACCAGATGCTGTGTTGCAGTCCGAGCTGCAGCAACATCATCTATCTTCACACTCGCACATTGGGCATGATCCATTCCCACAAGTGCAATAGGAATTCCTAGGCTTAAAATAGAGTCAAACTCTTCTTCAGTCGGTGGCAGTGAAATAACGATAAGCGCATCAACTCGGCCCTTCAATAATTGGTGCTGAAATAATCTCTCGCGACCTTTCATTGCACTAAAGTTGTAAAGAAGAAGGTCCAATCCCGCTTCACGCAAAGCTTGCTCAGCACCACTAATAACTTGAGAGAAATACCACCTAGAAATATAAGGAGCAACTACGCCAACGCTGTTCGTACGACCGGCAGGTGCATCCGCTCTAGTTAATGGATAATTTAGTTTTTCAGCGGCGGCAATAATCTTGGCTCGTGTGACCTCGTTAACGTGTTGCAAGCCTCGCAGTGCGCGCGAGACCGTTGCGGTAGAAACACCCGCCTCGTCGGCCACCTCTTTTATTCCAGCCATTGCATTCCCGTTTCTCCGAATTAACTCTGGATCGCGCAGTTTTCTCTGCAAAACCTGCAACTTTTCCTGCAAGAGGTGTAAAAGTACGCCACTTATACAGGAATTGGCAATCTAGCCCTGGATAACTGGCTAGATTTATATCTATGAGCCAACAAATTGAGACCCAGATAGATGTGAGCTTGACTGAACGCAACCGTATGAGCGCCCTATTCCGCATCATCCTCGTCGCTCCTATGGGCATCTTTGTTGCATCGTTTGTGCCAACAGATTTGAGCACGAATGGTTCAAACTACCTGGCAGTCGGCTTCTTGGTGTTACCAACCGCCCTGGCAATTGTTTTTCGTCAGATCTATCCCAGTTACTTGTTGGCCTTTAATGAAGCGTTACTTTCACTGCAGACTCGTGTTGATGCATATATTTTACTATTGACTGACGAGTATCCATCCATCGAAGAAAATGATGTAGTCAGTGTTACTTTCCCGCCAGTTGATGCAAAACTACTTAGCCAATGGTTACCTCTCATTAAATGGTTGCTTGCGATTCCATTATATATAGTCGGTTTTTTCTACTTAATTTATGCCACATTTCTTACCATCTTTGCATGGCTAAGTGTCATTTTTACTGGTAACTACCCTGAAAGATGTGCTGAAGGCGTAGTGGGGACTATTGCATATTGGAACCGTGTTGCTGGATATGCGCTTTTATTCGTTACAGATGAGTATCCAACTTTTTCATTGTAATTTATGGCACTTTACACAGACCAAAAAATGCGGCGCATAGTCGCCGAAGTTGGTGAACTAGATAAGAAATTTGCGCCGTTAATTTCACGAAGGCCCCTCTGTACAATTGGCAGGAATGAACGAACTGAAACAAATTTTGAATCGTTGATTAGTTCCGTGATTTCGCAACAGCTTGCTACAAAGGCCGCTGAAACAATTCATGCACGCTTAGTCAAAGAATGCACAGGGAAAATTACCGCCCGAAAATTGAATAATCTCGATGATTCAATTTTTCGTGGATTAGGAGTGTCTGGAGCAAAAACCAGAACGATAAAGGGTCTAGCTACCGCAGTGCTCGATAAATCTATTCCCATAGAACGCATAGATGAGATTCACGATGACCAGGAAATCTTTGAAGCACTCACATCCCTCTGGGGCATTGGGCGATGGACAGTTGAAATGTTTATGATGTTTCAACTAGGACGACTGAACATCTGGCCAACGGGAGATTTAGCTGTCCGCCGCGGTTGGGATATCGTCCATAAAAATAATGATGAGATTGATGCCAAAACTCTCGATTTAAGAGGCGAAAAGCTTCACCCTTATCGAAGTGTCTTTGCGTGGTATTGCTATCAAGCAGTGCATGAATCGCGTGGCTTAGATTATTAAATATCCTCAAGAATTAATGAGACTGAATTAATACACCAGCGCTCATCTGTTGGGACGTCATATCCTTCACCTTTAAATACATGTCCTAAATGCGAGCCACATGCCGCACAGCGAACTTCAGTGCGGACTCTAGGAAAGAGTGACCGATCTTCAATGAGCTCAACAGCATCATCTGTACTCGGTGCGTAAAAAGATGGCCAGCCACACCCCGAGTGAAACTTAGTTTCACTCTTAAAAAGTACCGCGCTACAAGCTTTGCATTTATAGATACCAATTTTATCCGTATCGGTATATTCACCCGTAAAGGGCCGCTCAGTCGCAGCATTTCGCAAAACATCAAAAGATAGTGGATCAAGTTTTGCCGCTAATGCTTCTTCATTAATTGTGACTGGATAATTCTTCTCGTTCATGGTGAAACTACAACTGCTGGGTACGGCACACCAGTGCTTGAGTGACAGTCATAACCTTTCGGATTCTTGATTAAGTATTTTTGGTGATACTCCTCTGCTAGGAAGTAAGTGACTCCTTCGCTGCGATTAATGTCACTAACAATTAGATCCAAGCCTTGTTCCGTTAATACTGCTTGATAAACTTCACGCGAATTAATTGCGATTTGATGGTGAGAATCGTTAGTTGTATAAATTGCACTTCGATACTGAGTTCCAATATCTCCACCTTGCTGATTGAGGGAGGTTGGATCGTGCATCGTCCAAAACTCCTCTAATAAACGTTGATACGAGACCTTTGATTCATCAAAATCCACCTTCACAATTTCAGCATGGCCAGTCTTGCCCGTGCACACCTCTTCATATGTTGGATTAGCAGTAAGTCCACCCATATAACCCACAGATGTTTCCAAAACCCCTTCAATCTGCCAGAAACGTCGTTCAGCGCCCCAAAAGCAGCCCGTCGCAAAATATGCCGTTGATTTCATAGGTGTGATTCTTTCAGTTTGAATGCAATCATGCACCCGCTGATAGCCTTGCATCCGTTACACCTTATGAGCCCCCGTAGCTCAGGGGATAGAGCACCGCCCTCCGGAGGCGGGTGCACAGGTTCGAATCCTGTCGGGGGCACACGCGAGATAAATCACTTAAGAAATGGGAAATCTTTTCGTGTACATCCTTGTTAATACATCAAGAAGGCGAGAGAATTAGCGCCTTGCGCATCCAAAGATTGCGTATTACAGAGTTTTAACTTATTAGGCCCCGCCATAACGGGGTTGGAGGAGGCACGCACATGGATTGGCGACACCGATCGGCTTGCCGTGATGAAGATCCTGAACTGTTTTTCCCTGTTGGTAACACCGGGCCGGCAATAAGTCAGATCGAAGAGGCTAAAAAAGTCTGCAACCGTTGCATTGTTAAAGAGCCATGCTTGGCTTGGGCATTAGAGAGCGGCCAGGACGCAGGTGTATGGGGCGGACTATCCGAAGATGAGCGCAGGGCGCTCAAGCGCCGGGCTGCGCGTAACCGTGCTCGTTTGCAGGAGCAGCAAAACACTTTCTAATAATGGCTACAAGGGAAAACGAAGGACTGCAGTAGTTCCTAAATCCGTGGACGTTAACTTCAAAACACCTTTTAGTTCATTTTCAGTCAGCGTTCGTACAATTTGCAAACCCAAGTTTGATGAAGTGGCAAGATCAAAGCCATCTGGTAGGCCTATCCCATCATCAACAATCGTGATTACACACTCATTGCTATAACGCGCCAATTTTATCGAAAGCGTAGAACCGCGTTCCGCTAGTCCATGCTCCAAAGCATTGTGCATGAGCTCGGTAACAACCAAAGATAGTGGAGTTGCTAGTCGTGATTCAAGAGGCCCTAACTCCCCATCTCGTGCAATTGTTAGTTCACCCATCCGTGGACTTAGCTCCAATGCGTGAGTAATTAAACTTGTTAAGACTGCATCAAAAGCAACATCGTTATCGCTACTACTAGATAAAGTCTCATGAACAAGTGCGATAGAGGCGATTCGTCGAACCGCTTCATCGAGTGCAGAAGCAGCACCTGGATCTTCTATACGCCTAGCTTGCAAACGCAATAAGGCTGAAACTGTTTGGAGATTGTTTTTTACACGGTGATGAATTTCGCGAATTGTTGCATCTTTAGTTACAAGCTCACGATCTCGACGCCGTAATTCAGTTACGTTTTGGAGCAACACGATCGCACCAATGCGATCACTGCCAGCCAACAAGGGAAGAACTAGCAAGTCGATAGTTGCCCCTTGATTGTCAATTTCAACTCTCCGTAAAGTTTTTCCATTTAAGCGAGTGCTTATGCCTTCTTCGTGTGCATCAGGAGAATTTTTAACAACAGTTTCAGCAACATCGCCTAATTTATGATTTTCTATTTCAGTTTTCCACCCCATACGGCTAAAAGCCGACCTTGCATTTGGGCTAGCAAAGGAGATAACCCCGTTGACATCTAGTCGGATTAATCCATCACCCACTCGCGGTACCGGCTCAAATAATGAGCCAGTATCTCGGTAAGGAAAAGACCCCTCTGAAATCATGCGATAGAGCGAATGTGCGATCTCGCGATAGTTGAGCTCTAACGAGCTTGGTGAGCGCATAAGTTCCGAGTTTCGATGGCGCGAAATAACTGCGATAACTTGCCCTTCAAATGAGACTGGAATCGTCTCTTCCTTAATCATGAGTTCGCCGATTCTCTCTGGCTCTGAGTTTCGAATAATTTCACCACTAGATAAGGCGTCATCAATTCGACTTCGGCTGCCCCACATAATCTCGTCACCGATAACATCATCTACAAAAACAGTTGCCGCAGTTGTTGGGCGAATATGAGCAACTGCAACATGGCCTGTTGGCCAAAGTTTTACATCTTTTCTTATTGGAACCCAGAGAATTAAATCTGCAAATGAGAGATCTGAAAGAAGTTGCCAATCCGCTACAACTTCACGTAGGCGATGTGCCTGGTCTATTGTTACCGAGCTTCTTCCATGTATTAAACTTTCAAACTCAGGCACGATTATTTCCAATTATCAATCTCTTGCGAAATTTCTTGTGTTGCAAACCAGATTAACTCGTCATCATCTTCGTGAGCCAAGAGGGCACACTGAACTTGTTCCCAAACTACTGGAGAAGTTAAAGTCATTGAATCCTGATGGCTTTCACCATATTGAGCTTCTACTAATTCAAGAGCTAAGACCAAACCAGGTGCTTCCTTTGTTGCCCTCATTTCAAGGGCAACTTCAGCCGCTAATGTCGATAATAAATACTCAATCTCTTCTTGGTCGCAATCTAAATTCTCATTAATGAAATCTGAAGTGGGTGCAAAAACTCGACTGGCTTCATGACTTTGGGCAACAATAAACTGCTCAAGACCAATATGAGAAATGGGAAGGTATGCGCGCATCCGATAATGATATTGGAAGTTATGCCTGCATCTCACTCGCAATTTTTGCTATTGCTTTACGTAGGACTGAACGCGCATTTACTTCAATAAGCGTTGATTTCTGAGCCTCTGCCGCAGATATAGAACGCGCATCACGTGGGATCACTCGCACGCCTAATGGGCGAAGCCGCGTAGTTATTCCAAGATATCGTGCCTCTTCTTCAGCGCCTTTACGTCCCATGGAACGCATATTAAGCACAAAACTCAAGGGGCTCCGAATAGAGGTCATCTCGATAAGAGCAGTGACTTGCTCTAAGCGATGTAGTCCCAAAACATCGGGGCGAGCTACGACCATGAACTCATCACCCTGATCACAAGACCATGTCGTCATAGCTGATGTCCACCGACGATCCGTTAGTCGGTTAGATAATCCAGATATCGATCCTAAATCAATTATAACTTGATCAAAACTTTGTATCGCTTGCTCCATTAGAGTTTCAATTGAAATAGATTGATCTTGAGAAATCTCTGTAACTGATAAACCTGGTGCAATAGTTCGCCACCCAGGTTCACTATTTACATTTCTAAGCGAAAGTAATGTTGCAACTGAGGGTGCTCGAAAATTGGCATCAATCAACAGGGTTTGCTTCTCTGCAACACTGAGCTCCATTGCGATGTTAATGGCTAAGGTTGTACAACCGGTATTGCTACCAGCTGAACCAATTGCAAGTACATGCGCTCTTCTTGCTTGAGAAGGCGGTTGTGTTGCCTGACGCAACATAGGTGCTCGGATAAAACCACGAACAAGACTTATTAGATCGGTAGCTGTGGTTGGAACTAAGTGGAGCTCCCCCAATGCAATATCACTGGTCGGATTCTTGGAGAAGCCAACAAGTTGTTTGACCAAAGGTTTCATAGCATCTAATCGCTCATGAGTAATGCCAGCAAGATCTGGAGCAAAAATTAAAATCGCACCACTAACGGAATCTTGATTGTTTTTCAGATATCGCTCTAAAGAATCAATATCGATAGCTCTGAAAAGGACACTCCAACCTTGTGCAAAAAGTGTTGCGGCAATAAAACTTTCAGTCTGAGTGTCGGCTATTGCTGTTATTACCGTTGGAAGTTCGAGATCAGACATGTGAACGAATCACTACTAAACGACCGTGGGTAGTTGCGCTTAAAACCCGCAGAACTTGTGTCTCTTCAACTGCAATGGTGAGTGCAGCATCCGTGCCAAAATTCTTACTCTTTTGATCATAACTAAGGAGACTAACCCCACCCAAAATCAATACTGGCTCAACCGGTGATTCGCCATTTTGGCTATCGATTACCCAATAGATATCTACGCTCTCCCCAAGCGCTATTCCTGCAGCCACATCCACTGCCCGAATACTTATAGGAACAGCACTTGCAGCCAATCTATTACTGCTTGAGCGTACGTTTTGAATACTCAAAATCTGGCCTTGCACGATCGCGCTGACTAGGACTAAGCCGATGGGTTTATCTACTTTAGTTAAGTAAAGCGATGCACTTGAATCTAAAACTAAGTTTTGGAGTCGGAAGTCACCTGAAACTACTTGATGTCCAGCGGGTAAATCAATTGCAGCTACCCAAAAATCTTCTCCTTGATGTGAGAAAGTAGCGAGAAGGAAAGCAGAGAGAAATGAAGCGGCAATTAATGTTATTGCGAGTGGTGTGCGAGAGCGTGAGGTATTTTTTGTATTTTTCATAGTGTGAACTCAAGGCCACATTGCACAGTGTTTTCCTACTTATCCACAGTCATCAATTGGGATGAGTGAATCCTGTCAATTGGGCTGAAGTTATCTGGGCGATATGGGTCGAATCTAACCCTATGACTACTAATCCAATCTTTGAAGAAACTCCGATATTTAATCGAATTAATCTCACCGTGATTTCAAGCAATGCCGATGAAGACTGGCTTCACCCAGTGCTAGAAATATTTCGCCCACAAGCCGAGCTACCCTTATTGAAAGAAAGCAGACTTTACCTCGTTCCAACTTTATTTGGTGATGAGTTTGATCAGGAATTCGCACCTGAACCCACTTCTGCTAAAGACTTGCCCGAATTAATTCAATGGTGCACTAGCTTTGCACGCAATGTGCTCGAAGTTTTTGCAGGGCGGCGACAGTCTTCTCAGTTGACTAAACTTTTTCATTTTCGCATATTTAGTGAATTCGAAAAGAAATCTGGAAGTGAAAATGATGTGGGTAGGATTAGAAAACTCCACATAAATCAACCATTGGATGGGATCTGTGAAGCCACTGTCACTGTTCGATTCGGAGAGCGTCTACGAGTGCTGGTTTTTAGATTTGAAGGTGTCGATCAACGTTGGCTCTGCACAGCTTTAACTTTACTTTAAGCCGCACCATGACAGCGCTTGTACTTACGCCCTGACCCACAAGGACAAGGCGCATTACGAGAGACGTCACCCGTTGTCTTAACGCCTGATTCATCTGCAGCAGTATATTGAAGTCCGGCAGTAGGAAGTGGCTTGGCTTCGAGTCCAGCACCGGTAACAGTATTGTTAGAAGTTTCAACTGTAATCTCGATATTGAAGAGCAAGCCAGCAATTTCTTCCTTAATTGCATCCATCATTGCAGAGAATAGTTCGTAACCCTCACGCTGATACTCCACAAGAGGATCACGTTGCGCCATTGCTCGAAGGCCAATTCCTTCTTGTAAATAATCCATCTCATACAAGTGCTCGCGCCATTTACGATCAAGTACTGAAAGCAAGACCTTACGTTCGAGTTCGCGCATTACTTCTGCGCCTAAAGCATTCTCACGATTGGCATATGCGTTTTCACAGTCTTCAACAATGCGGGCAATAAGAAATTCAGTGTCTAGTGCGCTGCGAGAGCCAACCGATGCAATGAGCTCGTCGATGGTAAATGAGACAGGATAAATACTCTTAAGTGCGTTCCATAAAAGATCTAGATCCCAATCTTCGGCATAACCTACAGAAGTAGCACTAGTTACATATGCCGTTAAAGTTTCACGGACAAAAGTTGCAATCTGATCCTTGATGTCTTCGCCTTCTAAGACCATTCGACGCTCACCATAAACAACTTGTCGCTGGCGGTTCATAACATCGTCATATTTCAGGACGTTCTTACGCATTTCAAAATTTTGTGCCTCTACTTGTGTTTGCGCCGAACGGATCGCATTGCTGACCATCTTGGACTCAATCGGTGCATCATCTGGAATTCCGGCCGCAGATAAGAAGCGTTCAACCATTCCTGAATTAAAGCGACGCATGAGATCGTCTTGAAGTGAAAGATAAAAACGTGATTCACCAGGATCGCCCTGACGACCTGAACGACCTCGCAACTGATTGTCGATACGCCTTGATTCATGGCGCTCGGTACCAAGAACGTAAAGACCACCCAGCGCAATTACCTCTTCATGACCCTTGATAACAGCAGCTTTTTGTTTAGCAATCTCATCTGGCCAAGCTGCTTCATAGGCTTCAGCATCATCTACTGGAGAGATTCCACGGCGTTGAAGTTCGAAATCGGCCATAAACTCAGGATTTCCACCGAGCATAATATCTGTGCCGCGACCGGCCATATTCGTTGCAACGGTTACTGCTCCACTTACACCGGCGCGAGCAATGATTGCTGCTTCACGTTCATGGTGCTTTGCATTCAGAACTTCGTGAGGGACGCCTGACTTGCGCAAGAAAGCTGATAACTCCTCAGATTTTTCAACACTAACTGTGCCCACCAAAACTGGTTGACCTTTGCGATGTTTTTCTACGATATCTGCAGTCACTGCTACAAATTTTCCAGCTTCAGATTTATACACTAAATCCGCTTGATCCAAACGAACCATTTCGCGGTTAGTAGGAATTGGAACAACACCGAGCTTATAAATCTGATAAAACTCTGACGCCTCAGTCATTGCCGTTCCAGTCATACCAGACAGCCTCGAATAAAGGCGGAAATAATTCTGCAAAGTAATAGTTGCAAGCGTCTGATTTTCATCCTTGATTTCAATACGCTCTTTTGCTTCCAATGCTTGATGCAGGCCTTCGCTGTAGCGTCTTCCGGCCAACATTCGGCCAGTATGTTCATCAACAATTAAGAGTTCGCCATTCATTACCACGTAATCTTTGTCGCGCTTAAATAACTCTTTAGCTCGCACTGCATTGTTGAGATAGCCAATCATCGGGGTATTAACTGCTTCGTATAGATTTTCTATTTGAAGTAGCTGTTCAACCTTTGTAACTCCTTCTTCCAAAATTGCAATGGTTTTTTTCTTTTCGTCAATTTCATAATGGATGTCGCGTTGTAATTTTCCAACGTGATTTGCAAATTCGACGTACCATTTGGTGGCTTTATCAGCAGGCCCGCTAATGATTAAAGGTGTTCGTGCTTCATCAATTAAAATCGAGTCAACTTCATCGACAACGGCGAAGAAATGATCGCGTTGAACACAATCTTCAAGTGACCAGGCCATATTGTCACGTAAATAATCAAAGCCAAACTCATTATTTGTGCCATAAGTGATATCGGCTAAATAAGCTTCACGACGTTCAGCAGGCGACATATTTGCAAGAATGACACCAACCTTTAGCCCTAAGAAACGGTGAATGCGACCCATCCACTCGCTATCTCGTTCTGCTAAATAATCATTTGTCGTAACAACGTGAACTCCACGTCCAGCTAATGCATTTAAATATGAAGGCAAAGTTGCGACTAGAGTTTTACCTTCACCTGTACGCATCTCAGCAATATTTCCACGATGCATAGCTGCGCCACCCATTAACTGAACGTCATACGGGCGCTGCCCTAAAGTTCTCTTTGCTGCCTCTCTGACAACTGCAAAAGCTTCAGGCAATAAATCGTCCAGGCTTGTACCTTGGGTATATCGACTCTGAAAGAGAGAAGTCTGCTCACGGAGTTCTGCATCTGAAAGGGCACTAATTCTTGCTTCATGTCCATTGACTACGGCTACAACTTTGCCCAGTTCGCGTAATAGGCGACCTTCTCCTGCACGCATAATTCTGTCAAAAAACGCTGGCATAGCTGGGCCTCTCGCACTTCATAGCTGAATCAACCCTCCTATCGTAGAGGTTGGGCCACGCAAGCGGTAACCGAGGCCAGGACGTGAAATCCGCGGGCAGTAAGGGCTCTGGAAGCCTCCCGCAATGTTGCACCCGTAGTAACCACATCATCGATAAGAATTACATCCCCTCGAGGGTAAACACCAGGGGTGATAGCAAATGCACCCGCCATATTGAGAGAGCGTTGTCTGGCATGCAGGCCACTCTGATCACGAACTTTTCGAACAATCTCCAGAGAATTTGCCATGGGATACCCAGTTTGCACGGAGACGTCTTTTGCTATGTCAACGATAAAACTCCGCCCCCTCCTGCGTCGAGCCGAAGGCGATGATGGAATAGGAACCAATTGCACATTATGGTGAGAAAAATCTGCTTTTCCTAATACATGCATGATTGCATCAATGATGAGGTCATCAGCGCCTTTCAAGCCATTTTCTTTTGCAGCCAAAATAATTCTGCTAGCGGTTGTCGAGTAAAGAATGGCGGAATGAATATTCAAATCTGAAATATGTGTCTGATAATAGTGCGGATGCCATTCGCGGCGACATGTGGAACAAATTGACAGTCCCACATCGTTGCACCCAAAACATCGAGTAGGAAAAATTAACTGAGATAACTCTTTAACAAAGTGCATACGAAGAGTTTAGAAGTATTTATTAGAGCTAAAAAATACTTGTGGAAACTAAGCACGGTAATCATCAGGCTGAAGTTTAATAAGACGCGAGTTTATTCCGCTCCCAGCCTCGCGTGGAAGCGTCACTACAAAGTGTGCACCTTTTCCAGGGCGACCCCATGCTTCAAGCTCCCCATTATGTAAGCGAGCATCTTCAAGGGCAATAGATAGTCCTAGACCAGTACCTCCTCTTGTTCTTGCACGAGATGGATCGGCGCGCCAAAAACGATCAAAGACTCTAAATAAGGTCGCTTCATCCAGACCAACACCAAAATCGCGAATCCCAATTGCTACATCATCATCACTTGCAATAATCGTTATAGCAATTGGTTTTTCTTCGGCATGATCAATTGCATTTGAAAAGAGATTTCGCAAAATGCGCGCTACACGACGAACATCCGCCCTAATATTCACAGACTCTGCAATTGAGTAAATACGAAGTTCTGTAGATTTCTCGCTAGCCACAAGTGCCAGGTCATCGGCACACTGTCGAGCTAAGGAAACGACATCAAAATCAACGGCTTCGAGAACTGCAACCTCGGCGTCAAAACGGCTGATTTCAAGCAAATCTTCCAATAAGCGTTCGAATCGATCCAGTTGCGCAATCATGAGTTCGGCGCTTCGAGCGACTATTGGGTCAAAGCCATCTCGAGCAGAGAAGATAACCTCCGATGCCATACGCAAAGTCGTCAGTGGAGTGCGCAATTCGTGTGAAACGTCAGAAACAAATCTTTGTTGGACTCGAGAGAGGTTTTCGAGTCGTGCAAACTGCTGC